>CAYSAH010000364.1:0-4536 GCA_964428945.1 uncultured Bacteroidaceae bacterium
GCTTGGAACTGCCGGAATGGGCACAGTGACCTTAAAAGCTGCAAAATCAACCGGGGTGCCACATGTTCCTGAAGCAGGAATCACTGTCGAAGTATATCCCACTATTGTTTACAGGAATTTGTTTGTTCAGTCGAACTTACAGGAAGATCTTAGTATTGAAATTATAGACCTTTCGGGAAAACTACTTGGTACTTATGCCATGAACTCAGGAAAATCCTTTGTTGATGTTGCATTCCTTGAGAGCGGAATCTATATCGTGAATGTATTTTGCTCAAGGGGATTTCTCGGTTCGCAAAAGATAGTGAAGATGAAGTAAGGAAGATTAGTGAACCTTCAGGAATTTTAAATTAAGTGTCTATCCCTGTTATAGGTTGACCAATTAACACTCAACAATTGGTTAGTTGTAATATTGCTTCTTCAACATTTCGATTAATTCAGTAGATATGGAATAAAAAATCCCAACAAATTATCCCCGTAAATCAAGCGATGATGAATTATTAGATAAAATTCAAGAATATTCAGAAAAGGCGTCTCAAATTGATGATAATTTCAAAAAGAATATTGGGCCGATGTTTTGGCTTGAGGTTTCTAAAATTGGCCAAAATGAATACGCTAATAGATTACAAGGAAAATTCAATTCCCAATTAGAGTCATTAAGAAGATCAAATAAACGATCAAATGCTTGGAACATTGCTTTATCAATTGTAACAATGATTTTGGCATGTATGACAATTTGGATTGGATCAATAACTATTGGGTATTCAAAAAATGATCAAATCTCAGACGAGAAATGGCAAAATGATCAGATTGAATTACTAAGTAAACAAGTATTATACCTAGAAAGTATTGATAATAAATTGGTAAGGGCAAATGCAGACAGTATTGCATCGCAATAATACACCTAACAAGTTGTTTATGAACATTGCCGCTGGAAGCCATTAGCTTCGTTTAATTCTTTAAAGAAAATTATGTTTAATAGACAATAACGAGGCGGTAACGACACATACAACTGGAACATTGTGATGGACCAAACTTCAATATTCCTTGTTCAATATTCAATATTCAATATTCGATATTCAATATTCGATATTCTAAAGTCTTCCTTCAACCACTTCCCAATCCAGCACTTTCCAGAAATTACCCAGGTATTCCGGGCGTTTGTTCTGGTAATCCAGGTAATAGGCATGTTCCCAGACATCGGCCGTAAGCAGGGGCTTTAAACCAACGCGGATAGGGTTCTCAGCATTGGAAGTCTGAACGATGGAAAGTTTTTCGGATTCATCTGCCACCAGCCATGCCCAGCCTGATCCGAATATGGCAGCTGCATCTTTTTCAAATGCTCCCTTGAATTGTTCAAAGGTACCAAAATCACGTTCAATGATTGCGGCCAGCTTTCCCTCAGGCGCCTTTTTCGGATCAGGAGAGAAGGAGGTGAAGTAAAAAGTATGGTTCCATACCTGGGCCGCGTTATTGAAGAGCCCTCCTTTGGCTTTCTTCACAATTGTTTCAAGGTCCGTATTTACAAATTCAGTACCAGGTAATAGTTTGTTCAGGTTGTTTACATAGGCCTGGTGGTGCTTTCCATAATGGAACTCAATCGTCCTGGCACTAATCACCGGTTCAAGTGCATCAATTGCATATGGCAGTTTTGGTAATTCGAATGACATAATTGTAGGGTTTTGGTTTGGTATACAAGTTATGAAATTTTATGCCATGATGCCTCAAGTTCATGCCCGATTTTAATCATGAAACATTATCTTTGCAAGGTAATTGGATCAGGCACGATCCCCAGCCCGTCAAAGCTTTGATCCTTAGCAGTTAAATAAGTTTTATAAATCTTCTGATCACTATGATTTATTTCTTTTCCGTACCAGTTGACAAGTACATTGCAGTTGAACATGCCGGTGATCTGAGCCGGGAGGAGATCAAAAAGCTCGAATGGGCTTTTTCTGACGCTCAAGCCCTTGGTCGGGATGCGATCGATGGCTTTTTTGTTGGACCGCGCAAGGAAATGATCACCCCCTGGAGTACGAACGCAGTGGAGATCACTCAGAATATGGGGATAAAAGGGATCAAAAGGATAGAAGAATACCTGCTGGTGAAAAGCGACAAATCAGGGCACGACCCAATGCTGCAACGCCTTTATAATGGACTCAACCAGGATATCTTTAAAATAAACAAGGCGCCAGATCCTATACTGCACATCAAAGACATTGCCGAATACAATCAGCAGGAGGGATTGGCACTGAACAAGGACGAAATAGAATACCTTGAATCTGTAAGTAAACGTATAGGACGTCCTCTTACCGATAGCGAAGTCTACGGCTTTGCCCAGGTGAATTCAGAACATTGCCGTCACAAGATCTTCAACGGCACCTTCATCATTGATGGTGAAGAGAAGGAGTCTTCTCTCTTCGGCCTGATCAAGAAAACCACAAGGACCAATCCCAACCGGATCGTATCGGCATACAAGGACAATTGTTCTTTTGCCGAGGGCCCCATGGTTGAACAGTTTGCCCCCGGGAAACAGGATACTTCTGACTTTTTCCGTATAAAGGATGTAGAGACGGTTCTCTCCCTCAAAGCCGAAACACACAATTTTCCAACAACGGTAGAGCCCTTTAACGGGGCAGCAACAGGAACAGGCGGGGAGATCCGTGACAGGATCGCCGGGGGAAAGGCATCCATCCCGATGGCAGGGACTGCGGTTTATATGACCTCCTATCCGCGCCTCGAAGGGGGCAGGAAATGGGAGAAAGCAATGGAAGCCCGGCCATGGCTTTACCAGACGCCGGAAGAGATCCTTATAAAAGCATCCAACGGTGCCAGCGACTTCGGAAATAAATTCGGGCAGCCACTGATCTGCGGCAGCCTCCTGACTTTTGAGCACCAGGAAAACCTTAAGAAACAGGGATTCGACAAAGTGATCATGCTTGCCGGAGGTATTGGCTTCGGAAAAAAGAGGGATGCCCAAAAGGATACACCTGAAAAAGGAGACCTTGTGGTTCTGCTCGGAGGAGACAATTACCGGATCGGTATGGGAGGAGGAGCAGTATCATCTGTGGATACCGGGGAATTCGCAAACGCCATTGAGCTGAATGCCGTTCAGCGTGCCAACCCGGAAATGCAGAAACGGGTTTATAATGCCATCCGGGCACTGTCAGAATCCGAGAACAATTCCATCGTGAGTATCCATGACCATGGTGCCGGGGGACACCTCAACTGTCTTTCGGAACTTGTTGAAGCTACTGGTGGCAGGATCGATCTTGACAAGCTTCCGGTGGGTGATCCCACCCTGTCAGCAAAAGAGATCATCGGAAATGAATCGCAGGAACGGATGGGCCTTGTACTGAAAGTAAACGATATTGATGAACTGAGAAGGATCGCAGAAAGAGAACGTGCACCATTGTATGTTATCGGGGAAATTACCGGTGACCACAAATTTGTTTTCGAAAGCAAGCGGACTGGAGAAAAGCCAATGAACCTGGAGCTCCTGGATATGTTCGGGAAGCCGCCGAAAACGATCATGAATGATGTTACAATTCTGGATACTTATAAATCATTCGTTCCAGATCCGAAGAAGATAGGGGAATACCTTGAGAACCTTCTTCAACTTGAGGCCGTTGCATGCAAGGACTGGCTCACGAACAAGGTGGACCGTTCCGTGACCGGTAAGGTCGCAAAACAACAATGTGCCGGTGAGATACAGCTTCCCCTGAACAATCTTGGTGCAGTTGCTCTCGATTACAGGGGAAAGAAAGGATATGCTACCTCAATAGGCCATGCCCCGGTCGCCGGACTGGTCGACCCCGCCGCCGGAAGTGTCCTGTCGATTGCAGAAGCCCTGACCAATATTATCTGGGCACCCATGCCCGAGGGAATAAAAAGCATTTCGCTCTCAGCCAACTGGATGTGGCCCTGCAGGAACAAAGGTGAGGATGCGCGCTTGTATAAAGCTGCCGAAGCTGCAAGTGATTTTGCCATTGCTCTTGGAATAAATATTCCGACCGGTAAAGACAGTCTTTCAATGACCCAGAAATACAAGGATGATGTGGTACTGGCCCCGGGAACAGTTATTATATCAGCTGCCGGAGAGGTTTCAGATATTCGCAGGATCGTTGAACCTGTAGTTAAAAATGATCCTGAAACCAGGCTGATCCATATAGATATGTCAGCTGACACCTTCAAGCTGGGAGGAAGTTCCTTTGGACAAACAGTGAACCACCTGTTCAATGAGGCACCAAGAGTTAAGGATCCCGCATATTTCGGCAAAACCTTTAACCTGGTGCAATCGCTTATAGAAGATGGTAAAATCATTGCAGGCCATGATATTTCTGCCGGGGGTATGATCACCACCCTTTTGGAAATGTGCTTTGGGAACGAAAGCGGAGGATTGGAATTGGATATTACAGCCTTCAAGCAGCCCACAGCCACTGTTCTTTTCAGTGAAAATCCCGGGATCATTATCCAGGTCAGGGAAAGCGCTGCGATAACAGGGATACTTGAAAAAGAAGGGATCAGTTTTACTTTGGTTGG
>CAYSAH010000365.1:0-4528 GCA_964428945.1 uncultured Bacteroidaceae bacterium
CAACCACCTCACGGTTTAGCTCCGAAAGAATTTTGCCGGGCTCCAGTATTCCATATTGGTTGACAATCTTGTTGAGTGAATTATGGCCAATTATTGACATAAATGCTCCCGGAACCCCATGACCGGTGCAATCTACAGCAGCGATGAATTCCTTTCCTTCTACCTCAGTAAACCAGTAAAAGTCTCCGCTGACAATGTCTTTTGGTTTAAAGAAGATAAAAGTATCCGGGAAAGGTGATTTTGGAGGAAGTATAGCAAACTGTATCCGTTTTGCATACCTTATACTGTCGGTTATATCTTTATTTTTCTGGGCAAGTTCTTCTTTTTGAGCTACAACTTCTTCCGTACGTTCCTTTACTTTTTCCTCGAGAATGCGGTTTTCCCTCACGAGGGCCCGCTCCCTGACCTTAATGTAAGTAATAATTATAAAACCAACTGCAATTATGCTTGACAGGATGAACCACCAGGTAAGGTAAAAGGGAGGCTTTATTTGGAAGCTCATAGAAACCGGAGGATCGTTCCAAACTCCGTCGCTGTTTTTTGCCTTGACATAAAATGTATATTTCTTTGGAGGCAGTGCCGGGTAATTCACCTGGGTCTGCGTATCAGGTGGTCTCCAATCCATATCAATTCCGTCCAGCATGATCTGGTACTGAACTGCTTCAGGGTTTAAGGTGATGCACCTGTAATCAAAGATCAGCGAATTCTGACGATAGGATAATTTCATGTTATCGCTGACCGGGTAAGCTTTATAATTTACCATCAGGCCTGTAATGTGCGTAAGCGGTTCAATAATATCCATTGGTTTTAACCCGGGATTATACCTTGTGACGCCCATCCCGGTGCCAAACCAGATATTCCCGTTATCATCGAGACATGTTGCATTTTGCTTGGTTTCAATCCCTACAAATCCGCTTTTCCTTGTAAATCCATAGATCTTATTTGCTTCCTGGTCAAATTTGTTAAGCCCCTTATTTGTTCCGATATATATATAATTGTTGTTATCACAATTCAGCAGGTTGATCAGGTTTGCCAGCAGGTCGCCATTGCTCACTGTAAGATGCTTTGCCACCTTTTTTTCATCGAAGTTATATGCCAGTACCCCAATACCTTCTGTACCTATCCAGATCAGTCCATTTTTATCTTCGGTGAAACATGTGGGAGTAATTGTAAGTTCCAGATCAGGTGAAATGAAATCGGAACCTTCTATCACATTCAGTCCATTTCCATCCAGACCGACCCAAATGCGGCCTTTACTGTCAGGAAACACTGCTGAAATTTCATTGGCTTTTAGTCCGCTTTCCTGTGTAAGCCTGCTGATTCGCCTGTTGTCTATTTCATAATAGACTAACCCATCCAGTGTCCCTATCCAAAGGTTGTTATCTTTATCGACCGCAAGACCTGTGACCTGTCCCAGTGGAATATTGCTGTTTATAAGCGGTTCAAACCTGAACTCGCCTTTCCGGGTATAAGTAAAAATGCCCTGTCCATCTGCGGCGATCCAGATATTGCCATTTTTGTCCTCAGAAATAAACCTTACCCTTTCTCCTTTCAGTTTATCGAAATCCCGAACACTGTTTTTCTTACCCTCATTAATAATTGAGATGCCCTGGTTCGTTCCGATCCAAAAGCCATGGTCCGAAACCTGTTCAATGGCAAATACCTGTGAATTTATCAGGCCATCCTCCTCAAGGTAAGAGATAAAATAATCTCCTTTAAAAGCACATATTCCATGTTCATTTGTACCAAAAATTATATTCCCTTCCCTGTCTTCAATAATCTGCCAGATCTTGCTTCCCGGCATTCCATTCCGGTCATCGAATACAGTAAATTTATCATTCTTATCAATCCTTGCCACACCACCTCCCCAGGTTCCTATCCATATGTTGCCATAGTGATCTTCAAATATTGCACTTACCCAGTTGGATGTCATTCCAAGTTTTATCAGGTCATACATTTCTGTATCATCAATTTCGGGCTTGTACCTGTAAAGTCCACCATGATAGGTTCCGAACCAGAAACTTTTCCTTGTATCTTCCAGGATACAGGTAGTGGCAAAAAAACGTGGAATCCCTTTAAGGGAAAGGTTTTCAAATTTAAGACTGTCTTTATTGAATTTTTTAACCAATGGGTCCGTAACAAAATAAAGTGCCCCGTCTTCTCCCATGATACTTCCGAAGATACGGTCGGCCAGGCGTTTTCCAAGATACATTTCGAATTTAAGAGAATCCAGTGAAGCCCCGGGATTGGGGATCATGGCAGCTCCCGACTCCTGGGAGGTGATCCACAGGTTTCCCTCGGTATCTTCAATAATGGATGTTACATTTGATTTTAAGGAAAGTTGGGCTTTCGTAAAAATTTCAAACCTGTTCCCTTTGAACCTTGAAATACCTCCTCCATCATGTCCGAACCAGACATTGCTGTGGGAATCCTCGTAAACAGCCCTTACACCACCTTCAGCCAGTCCGTCCTCCGCTGTAAAGTTAATAAATTCAACCCCGTCGAATTTTGAAACACCAGCCTGGGATCCAAGCCAGAAATTATCCTCGTTATCCTGTATGATGCTATAAACGGTAGACTGGGCAAGCCCTTCCGACACACTGTAATTATCAAAATAATAATGCTGTGAGAAAGCGGCTCCTGAAACAAGGATCAGGTACAGGGAGATTAGACGTTTGCCGGAAGCGATAATTCCCTTTACACAATTACAATTCATATTTAATAATCTTTCGGTATGAAGAAGAATGTTCCGTTTTCATCTTCCAGTCCGGCTATCTTTCCAAATTGAGGTTTTTGCTGGTTATTTCCTGTTACAGCGCTCGTAACTTTCTGAACTATATTTTCGATTGGAATACAAGCATTTGGATTATTAGCCAGTGTATTTGCAAATGTACGGGTAAACTGACTGTCGTCGCTGGCAAGTTCATACCCGGCCGAAGAAAGGACCTGGGATGATTTGAACCTTGTTGCTTCCCAGTCATCACAACTTTTTGCATCGTTTGCAGAGCGCATTGCCTGGTAGAAACTCGGTCCCGATTCACAAGCATCCGTTACAACGAGTGTATGGGTCACCAGATCAGGATATGATTGCATGGAAGCTTTCAGGGCGTTTATATTATAGTAAGTGAATTCATCTTCACGTTGTGCATCTATCGGTATCCAGTAACCGGTTTCATTTACAAATTTACCATGACCTGCATACCAGATCAGGATTGAATTCACCCTGTTGCTTCTTAGCAGATCGCGCAGTTCGATTGCAAAAAACCTCTCCATATCCTGCTTCGTCATATCCCTTTTATGGATGAAGTTATGGACCTGGTATTTAGAAAGGGCGGTTTTCATCAGGGTAATATCTTTCGTGGGACCCTCAAGGCTGGCGAAATATTCATAATTCGAATTTTCGATAAATACTGCCCATGTTTTGCCCATCGGATTATCGCTGAAATTGTTGGATTCGCGGTTGAGTGAGAATTCAACATTTGCAATATTGCCATATTCGTCTTCAGCTTTAACGAAAAATTTGGTCCTGTTCTCGACTTTTACCCTTGCGGAGAAAACGGGTTCTTTATCTGTTGGAATATAACTTGCAGCAACATCATCAATATAGATCGATTTAATTTTACTTTCATCTGATATTTTACCCTCAACATAAATAACAGGTTCATCAGAATCGAGGTAGATTATGTTATTGTCTGAGGCAAAAGGCGCAATTATGCTAACCTTTGGTTTATCAGTCTCTGTGCGTAAAATATTGAAAACTTCTGTCTGCATATTATCATAAACATCACTGACCTCAACAGTAATCTGATCTGCATCCCTCAGATTAATACTGGCAAGAAATTCGAATCCTTCTTCAATTTTTTTAGGTTGAACAGTGAAATCATTTATCCTCAGGCTTTTCAGATCACTCTCATCCACAATTAATCCGGTAAGTGCAAGCACATCAAGGCCCCTTGGTATATTCACAATTCTATCCCTGGTCGAAGTTGGAGATACAAGTTTCACAACTGGTTTATTCTGCTCCCTGTTTATCTCATACATCCTTTCTTTCGCCTGTGCAAGTAATTTTTGTGCATTGCCGTCATACTGAGACATTGCCAGAAGCTGATCGTAATCCTTCATGGCGGAGCTAAAATTACGGATCAGCTCATAAGACCTGGCTCTCTTATAATAGACATCCGCAGTTGCACCTCCGGCATCAATAGCATTGGTATAATCAACAATTGCATCCGTTTGCCTGCTAAGTGACTGAAAAAAATCTCCTCTTAATACTAAAAGTTCAGGATCTCCCGGAAAAATATTCAGGGCAACTGATATATCATCCACAGCTTTCGACAGGTTCATCTGCTTTGCATGGATATTACTTCTCAGCATCAGTCCTTCTTTGTTCCTGGAACTAATGCGGAGTACATTATCAACAGAGGTCATGGCCACATTATAATTCCCTCTGCCAAATGTAAGTTTAGCAAGAGCGAGATGTGAATCAACCACATTGTTATTCTTTTTGATCGACATCTGATAGGCCTGT
>CAYSAH010000366.1:0-4498 GCA_964428945.1 uncultured Bacteroidaceae bacterium
AGGTCATATGGGTATCCAGGAACAGATGAAGGTTTGGCTCCTTCCTTACAAGCGCAAGCTTCAGGCTGTCCATGAATTTTTCTCCCTCGGCTGCATTTTCCGGGTGATGATCATCCATGGCCCTTACGATGTTCCCCAGGGCAGGGTAGAGGTTTTGCTCAACGCTGCCGACCAGGTGCACCCTTACTTCTGAACTGTTGTTTCCACCCAGCACAGGCCGGTTCTGTATCAGAGCAGTCCTGAGGCCCAGTCTTGCCCCGGAAACCGCAGCACTGATCCCGGCTATACCTCCCCCTACAACCACGAGGTCATATTCACCTTCATCCGACAATTTGGAGGGAATGGCACCGGTTTGGGTGCGAAGGCGGAAAAGCTTGTAAGGGGTCTCTGGCAGAAAAACGGATTCCTCCCGGGTCAACAGGATCCCGTCCACGCGGCCATTGAACCCTGTCAGGTCATGAAGCTTCATCGTATGCAGACCAGCCTCCAGTTCGATCGACCCACCCCTGGCCCAGCCCCAATTGTCTGGTTTGGTACCGAAAAGTGTATCGAGCTCCTGTTCATCAATAATTACCTTGAACAGCCCGGGAGCCGGACCTGAATTATGCGGTGCGATCCAGTTAAAGGTGCGTACAGCCACATGGTAAATTCCCTCTTCCTGTACCTCGAATCTGGTCACAGCATCTTCAACGGGAATCCCCAGGCCATGCGCCATTAGGTATGGAGAACCCATCTGGTCAATGAACTGGGCGTCATTTACCCACCCGCCATGATTATCAAATGCTTCTGCTTCAAGGAAAATGATATCTTTCGTATAGTTGCATCCTGCGATCAATACAAGTACACTAAAAAGTACGATAGTTTTCATAATTAGTTGTTTTGAAATGTAAAGCTTTCCGTTCCGCGAAGGCCCTTTTTACCTGTGGTGAGGGTCAGGCGCCATATTTTATCTCCCCACACATTCGATAAACGCTCATCATCCAATACGATCTCCTCAATTTTTGGAAAGAAATGTTTCCCGAATTTCATGCTTACATCTGTCTCTCCGTTTGAAAGCCTGATTGTTCCATCACCCGCAATCTCGGGCTCAAAGGCCAGCATGAAATGCCACTGGTTGCGTTTCAGTTGCTTTTCCTGTTCCCAGGAATCGGTCAGTTCAACCTTCCGGGCTCTCCTGTCCAGGCATATTTCCCTGTTCCAGGTACCGGTGTATGCGTAATCCGGGTAGGCCCCTGAAATATCCATTGAAATACTGGTAAGCCTGGCACTGTTCTCAATTTTAAAATTCTTTGCCCGGTACTGATTGCCGTCCATTTGCATTTCTCCATTTAAGGAGGGAAGGTTATGGTATGCCGATTGCATGGTCCAGATGGTATACCTTTCATTGCTGAATGTTTTCCTCGTATAAGTACCCACACCCGCATCAATGACCAGCGGAAGACCATCGTAGAAAAGGACAAAACTCCCGGCATCATTGTGGTTGTGGCTTTCATTGTTGAAACCTCCCTTAATGGCCATAAAAAATCCTTCTCCCAGGGTATTTTCCCTCGATACGGCAACTTCAAGGTCAGGGAAGAAGTAATTCAGTTCAGGCTTGAATGCTTCGGTATATTGTGACAGTTCACCAAGCAGCATGAAATTGGGGATCCTACGCAAACCAAATGGCGACCTTCCGTCTGTATTGTGTTCCAGGTCAGGATGATCACGGTATTGTTCCGCTGCCATGGCCATCATTGCAGGATCGTTTATCGCTTTTCCTATGCGGAAGATCGTGCCCGGTTCATGGCTGTTCCTGGCGCTTCCATCGGCGAAATTGACGTACCAGTTGCCGCTGATGTTTATTTTGCAGATATAGCTTCCCATGTTCCTGATAAGCGGCTCATCGAATACATTGAATTTGCCACCGGTAGCCGTCCCGAGCAGGAACAGGCAGTCGAACAATGATGCTCCTGCACGGTCCCAGTAACCTGGTCCCTCGTCGCAACCACCGTCAGCCGGATGCGGGTTCAGGTACTGGTCAAGGACATCGAGGGCCTTCCATACGGACTCCAGCCTTTTTGTTTCATCCTTTTCAAGGATCAGGACAGCTGTCAGCCAGTTGGAAACGATCCATGGATTCCAGTTATTAGGTATTCTTCCTGTGTAGCCCATGTACCAGAAGTCGTTATGATCCAGCATACTCTGTATGACCCGCCGGTCGACTTCTTCATTGAGGCGTTTCCGGATGAGCGGGGTGATCTCATCGAATGTTTCCCCGAAATAATAGTCGATCCATGCAAGTAACCCTGCGGTTTCAGCAGAGAAGAGGTCAACAGTAACATCATTGATATCATGCAGTTTATCCCCGCCGGAATGTGCAGGCACCACCCATGTGGTCTCCTCCAGGATCAGCCAGACACCATTGATTATATCGTCCATGAAACGACCCTCGTTTTCTATAATCTCGGCCATGCAGAGGTCGGCAAGAGCAGATCTGCGTGCATAATACCTGTCGCTGAACCTGGTCCTGTTACCATCGATGTCAAAATCCATATACCTCCTGGCCAGCAGCGAGGGCCAGTCGTAGTTGAGGTATGCCTCACCCTTTTTTATGAAAAATTCCCGGGAGAACCTGTCAATACCTGTCCAGTAAGGATCCCCGGGTCCGGGAATGGGCCTGAAAAGTTCCTGGCTCAGCAGTTCATAGGATAATTCCTTTTTTGTCATTGCCCCTGTGAGGATATTTCTATTCTCATTCCGGGCATTCGCAGGCAAAAGGGAAACCAGCAGTAAGGTGATCAGGGGCAGGTTGCGGAATGTCATAGTAAATGTGCTTAGTTGGAAAGTCTAAATATACATTTTCTGAACCTGTCAGGCGAATATTCCTTTAAAGAAATTATCCATCAGGATCAATGCTGCGTAAACCAGCGGAATCGTAAGCATGCTCAGGATGGTTGAAACAAATACATTTTCAGTGGCAAGTTCTGCATCTGAGCCAAACTTGTGTGCCATAACAACAATGGTCGCCATGCAGGGCATGGAAGCTTCCATGAGCACCACCATTCGCGCGACCTCTCCAAAACCAGGAAAAAGCCAATAGGAGAGCAGGTTCACGATCATGCCCAGGAGCAAGGGAACAAGGAGCAATTTGTTAAAGGAGAGCACAAATACATGCCCCTTTTTTAGTGTGCCTTTTACTTTTGTCTGAACAAGCATTGCACCGATATAGAGCATGGAAAGGTAGATGGTGGATTTTCCCAGTCCATGAAGTGGTTCAAACACAAGGTCGGGCAGTGGCAGGCGCGTAAGCATGATCGCCAGGCCGATAAAGAAAGCAATCGTGTTGGAATTGATCATATTCTTCCAGACATCCTTCTTTGAGCCGCCGTTTCCCTTCAGGAACACCCAGACACCAAAGGTCCACATGATGGAATTTGAAGCCAGCTGGAACACGGCTGCATAAAGCAAGCCCTCACCTCCCGGGAACAAGGCATCCATAAGCGGGAATCCAAGGAATACGATATTCCCGAACATATGATGGTTGATAAATACAGCCCGCTGCTGGCCTTTCAGCCGGAGGACTTTCGCAAAAAGATCGCCCGCTCCATACATGATCCCCAGGGCCAGGTAGGCAAAGAGGAACACCAGTCCGCTGTTTCGCAGGATCTCAACGGACAGATCGATCCTGGCAAAGGTGGTTATGATCAGCAAGGGAAGCGTTATATCGAACACCAGGTCGGCAATCCCTTTGCGCACCCCCTCAGTGATGACCTTCAGCAGGGTCGCGATGATCCCAACTGCAACAAGGATAGCCAATACGGCGACCTGGTAGATTATGATGCTGTTTTGCATAAATACACGATAATAATATATAAAAAACTATAATTATATGCCCTGTGCCCTGTGCTTGGAAGGCTGTAGGCTGTAGGCTGTAGGCTTTAGGCTGTAGGCTGTAGGCTTTAGGCTGTAGGCTGTAGGCTTTAGGCTTTAGGCTTTAGGCTGTAGGCTGTAGGCTTTAGGCTTTAGGCTTTACGCTCTATGCTATACGCTTTACGCTCTACGCTCTACGCTTTATATTTGCATCCCGGCGCCCCGTGCTCCATGCTCCATGCCCTGTGCCCTGTGCTTTCCGGTCCTTTGTGTAATAGCTGTTACACAGAGAGGCACAAAGCAGCACAGAGGAGCACAGAGGAGCAGCAAGCTGCTGGTTTTTTTGTCCACAGATGAACACAAATGGGCACAGATGAGCAGCAAGCTGCTTTTTTTTAAAATCGCCCTCACCCTGTCATCCCTCTCCCCGGAGAGGGACCGAGGGTGAGGGCTATTCGAAGAGACCGCCCCTCGGCTCCGCTTCTCGATTTGCCCCATGCTCCATGCTCCATGCTCATCTACTCCACCTGTCCCCCTGACCCCTAATACCTAATACCTGATACCTAATACCTAATACCTAATACCTAATACCTAATACCTAATACCTAATACCTAATACCTAATACCTAATACCTAATACCTAATACCT
>CAYSAH010000367.1:0-169 GCA_964428945.1 uncultured Bacteroidaceae bacterium
TCGCGGCGGTCTTGAAAACCGTTGTACCGTGAGGTACCGGGGGTTCGAATCCCTCTTCCTCCGCCACCAACTACAAACCCGGTTTGCTGAAGCAAACCGGGTTTGTTATTTTAACAGACTCGTAAAAAGCGACCATAGGGAGCTTTTTTAAGAGATTGTTAAAATAACA
>CAYSAH010000367.1:269-4487 GCA_964428945.1 uncultured Bacteroidaceae bacterium
TCCTTCGCCGATGCCCAAGCGCAGGGGCAAGCTGCGTGGTTTGCAGGTGGTGGAACGACTCCCCTTTACGGGATCACGCAAGTAATCCAATTTTATCAATTCCTCAGACTCGTAAAAAGCGACCATAGGGAGCTTTTTTAAGAGATTGTTAAAATAACAAACCAGCAGCGATGGCTGTTATCCTTCGCCGATGCCCAAGCGCAGGGGCAAGCTGCGTGGTTTGCAGGTGGTGGAATGATTTCCGGGTGGTGAGAAATCACAGTTCAGTCATGAGAAATGATTTAATGGATCGGCGAAATAACATATCAGCCTTGAGAAAGAATTTATTGACGCTGAAAAGCAGAAATGTTAAACTATTTGTTTCTTCATTCTGTATTAGATTTCCTTATATCTTATAAGTTCCCTGTTTGAATCTTGTTCGGATTATCCGCCCTGAATGCCAGTGCCATTATTATACCTGAAATCACCAGGCAGAGCCAGGCAATAAGATCATATGAATCTGAAAAATCTTTGGAAAGGCTAAAAAGGTATGGACCAAGGGCAGAAGCACTAACGGTCCAGCTAAGAGAATAACCGGAAATTGCGCCAAGGTTCTTTAGCCCGAAAAACCTTGGCCAGGTGACGCCAATCAGCACGGTATACAGGCCCCATACAATACCATTGCCAAATATGATCATCCAATAGGCTATATCGATCCCTCCCAGAATTACAAGACCGATAGTAGTTATAAGCATCCCAAACATAAAGATCACCAGCAGGTATTTCAGCTTCATGAAGTCACTTGCATAACTTACACCAAACTGCACCACAACTGCGATTATTGATGTTGGAATAAAAATACCAAGTGCCTTTTCATTCGATAGTCCGGAAGTTTCAAAAACAGATAGAATATGAAAGGTTAGACCGCTTATATAAAGAGCAGAAATCGATAATCCCAGGGTAAATGCCCAGAATGCAGTTGTATTTTTTGCATCTTTTAATGTATGATCATGATCCGGCAAACTGGGAGGGCGCTTTCTTTTCGACCTGACCTCCTCCCCTCCATCTGCAATACACCCGCAATCCTTTGGGTTATCCCTGTAAAATACAAGTACAAATATGGCAAATGCCACACCTACGATAAGTGCCATAAGTACCCAGGCCCCCTTCCATTGCAGTTGTTCAATAAACATGTTAAGGACCTTGGGAGCAAGGGAAAAGCCAAAAGCGGAAAAGATTCCCAGTACAGCATTGGCAAGACCCCGACGCTTAACGAACCACTTCATAACCATATTCCTGGATACCATGGTCAGAAGCCCCTGTCCGAAAAAGCGGATGCCCCAGAATCCAACCACGAGCAGAACGAACGTGGCCCATACAATAGAAATATTACTCCAATGATGCAGAGATGCTGCAATCCGGTCGACCCTTGTGAGGAAGATCAGCATTACACCCAGCAAAACACCGGAAAAAAATGCCATAACCCTCGCTCCATGTCTGTCGTACATTTTGCCTGCACTGGTGATCAATAGTCCCGATCCCAGGGTACCAAACAGATATGCCAGGCTTAGGTGATTTCGATTGATCTCCAGGTCACGGAGGAGGTTCTCGGTAAATACGGAAACGCCCATGGTTTGTCCTGGAACACTCATAAGAACTCCAATAGTGCCTGCAGCAAGAATAATCCAACCATAAAAAAATGGAAATTTTGAAGGGGAAAAAGGTTTGTTGCACTTTCTCTTCATGTGCAGGGCTATCTGTGTTTTGAATCTCTAAAGATAGAGCCAATAATTAAATTGCCACTGAAGCACAACAAATAAAAAAATCCAAAACAGTCAGGTCAGTTGCTTTGCCGGCTAAGGAATTGTCCGGAGTTTATAACTTCAACACCCTCATCAACAAGATCCTGAAGTAATTTATTGAATCTTGATGCCCGTTTTGCCCTTACTCCCTCTTCAATTACGGTAACACTATAGCCTCTTTTAACGCCGTCGTAAGCTGTATTTGACAAGCACTGACCAAGCATAATGCCGACAAGGTATAACTGGTCAATTCCCTTTTCTTCAAGATATTCAGTCAACTCAGGAACTGTAAATGCACTTGATTCATATTTTGAGAAAACCCGGTCATTCTTTTTCATGAAAAGCCTGCCATCCAAATCAGATGCTTCCAGGGTATCGGTTTTTATTCCTTTAAAAGAGACCGAAAGCACCCTCGTATTGGCCTTAATAAAAATGATCTCCATGGGCCTCGCACTTTCAATTATCGTATTTATATCAGAGATAAATATGCCGGATTCCAGGGAATCTATCATCTTAAGTGTAAACTGCTCCTGGACATCAATAACAAGTAGTGCTGAATTACCATGTCTCTCCTGGGCAGCTATGGATGTTAGCTGTAAACAAAAAATGACGACTAAAAGAAACTTTGTGTTCATATTGCTGAGGTTAGTTGTAATAAATCACAAATTACAAACAGTATATTTCTTTTCCCAAATAGAAAACATATATTAACGTATAATAAGGATTTTTAACTATTAAGGATTTATGTTTGAAACGCAAAGCAGACAAGACCAGTACAATTCTGATCAGGATTCCCACATACTATTATAATCTTCGCAGCTTAATCTTTCAGCATTCCTTTTGAGCATCAGAAAGCAATTTTCGATTTTTCACTTGTTCCAACATTTCAATATCCATTCAAAATTATACAAAGCCAGGCGCCTATTTTTTCACCAGCCTGTAATTCCTGAATTCACCCAGCCTGCCACCGAACAGCAGTTTCTTTTCAATCCAGGATACAAGCCTGTATTTGATGCGGTCATGCTTGAGTTGTATTGGATTCAGGCTTACTCCTGGTCCATCATACCTTAACTGGTCCTCCCAGTCAAATTGTTCAAGCCAGGGCTTCAATACAGCGGGATGGGTCCCCTGGAATACTGTAAGTTTGCTCATATTCCCGTAATCAAAATGACTTGGATACTTTTGCTCGCGTATCTTTTTATTCACCGATTCCGTGCCTTCATGATTGGCTGTAAATACCTTTATCTTATTCTGCATCAATCTTGGAGGCCTGACCCATCCGTAGTGATAGATCCGGGCATTGATCCGGGCCACTTTCAGCTTGAATGTGTTCTTCTGCTGCCTGTAATTCAGGCCATCAAATCCGGGAATCCTTCTGAATGACTGAGCCGATTCCCAGGAATGAATTTCGGGATCGTTCCTGATAATCCGGATCTCCTTTCTGTACCAGCAATGCGTATCCTGGATATGTTTGAAATCGCCCCAGAAATGATTATAATTAAAGAGCATCCCGTCAACTTCCTTATCTCCCAAAAGCTCCTCGCACCTGCGCCTTATTTTATCCAGGTCCTTTTCATGTACAAGCTCATCGGACTGCAAATAGAACAACCAATCGCCGGTGCAATAACTCTTTGCAATATCGGTTTGATGGGCATGCTCCATTCCACGCGGGAATTTTTCGATATCCCACACTGTATCAATGATCCGGATCTTGTCACTGCCAATGGCTTCAATCTCGGTGCGGGTTGTGTCATCTTCGTCACTATCACCCAAAGCAACGACGAATTCATCCACGACAGGTAAAATCGACTCGATGGCATAGCGCATCGGGTAATAAAGTTTATGGGCGTTTTTACCCATTGTGAATCCGCTGATCTTCATCGCATTTAAAAACTTTGCATTGAATGCAATTTCTGGTATACTCCTCCCCTGATCTTAACAAGGTCTTCGTGTTTTCCCTGTTCCACAATCCTCCCTTCATCGATGACTACAATGAGGTCTGCATTTTTTATTGTCGAGAGCCTGTGTGCAATGACTATTGAAGTCCTGTTCTTCATAAGATTTTCGATAGCATCCTGTACAAGTCTTTCGCTTTCCGTATCAAGGGATGAGGTTGCTTCATCAAGGATGAGTATTGGTGGATTGGCCATAACTGCCCTGGCTATGCTTATCCGTTGTTTCTGTCCGCCTGAAAGCTTGTTTCCGCCGTCACCTACACCTGCCTCCATTCCTCCCGGGGTTTCATTTATAAATTCCAGGGCATTCGCAACCCTTGCTGCCTCTTCTACTTTTGACGGATCGGCATTGCCGGATCCAAATGCTATATTATTGAAAAAGGTATCGTTAAACAGGATCGATTCCTGGGATACTATCCCCATCAGGTTCCGAAGGTCCTTTACCTTATAATCCTTTATTGAGATCCCATCCAGCAGGATAT
>CAYSAH010000368.1:0-4482 GCA_964428945.1 uncultured Bacteroidaceae bacterium
AGAGAAAAAAGCAATCGATATCCCGTTAAAAGCGGTGATCAAAGGATTAAATGAACCTGTCCGTGAACCATTTATTCCGAAATATGAAGTGTTAATCTTTGCAAGTTCTGATATTGTTGATTCAAGTCCCTCATTTCCATAATCCAGGATATGATTATTCCCAAGACTTACAGTGAAAAGGTTTGGCCCAAATATATGACCAAGATGGTTTTCACTGACACTTAGGTTTATTTTACCACTCTGAGGTAAACCTGCCTTATAAATAGGACATTCAAGGTTGATTACAGTCCTTATTTTATTACGAAATTTAAACCGTTTATAAGGCACTACGTCACCTAAAAACAGCAATGAGTTATTATTCTGCATATTATTAATACGTCAACCTAAAATTAAGCAGGAATTACAGTCATTTCACTGTAGTATTGTGAGTCCTATTTTTACCACTCAGTTCTTCTATAAACTCTATCATCCTTGATGCCTGATATTTATAATTAAACACATTACCGGTGAGGTCCTTCCCTCGTTTGCCAACAGACAAAGCATTTTCATAATTTTGGAGAACATATATTAGCTTTTTGGCGAATTCTTCAGCATTGTTGGGTTCTGATAAGAAAGCATGTTCATTGTCTATAAGATAATCCGGAATCTCACCGACTTTTGTTACTACAACCGGCTTTCCAGATGATAGGTATTCGGTCAGCTTGGATGGAAATCCCGCGTCTGCAACAATGCTCTTAGGCCTCGCCAGTGCCAAAATTTTGGCGTGGCAGATGTAAGCAGGGACTTCGGTTCTGCCGAGCTGACCCAGAAACTGCACTTTGGCAGCTAATCCAAGGTCTTTTACTTTTCTTTTTATCTCCAACTCCTCAGTGGGGGAATCGCCCTTTCCTAACAAAACAAGCTTAATATCCGGGAAATCACCAGAGAGACGGTGAAAGCTATCTACCAGAATGTCAACTCCATCCTTGTGAATAGTCAAACTCCCGCAATAAAGAATGTATTCGTATGGAAGAGGTGGAATTCCTCTGTTTATAAACCTTCCGGTGTCTACTGTGCTTGGAACCAGAAGTAGCTTTCTATCATTTACTCCGCGGTCTTTATAAAAGTTGATCAGATATTTCGAAATACAAAATATACCGTCACATAATCTGGTCCCCGCATAGGATTTAATCTCTCCCCAAATTTTTCTTATAGCTGGCTTTTGAAATTCACGAAGGGGGTGCTCACTATGCTCGTGAATAACGCTCGTTTTACTCACAAGACCCAAAAAATAAACAAATAGCTGAACTAATAATCTATTGGTCCACAGATTAATAGCTAATATTCTATGATCCTTGTTAATGGATTTTATCGTTCTGTAAGTCCTGAAATATTTATTTAGCTTTACCCATCTCCTTACAAAAAAGGAATTGCTGCGTTTGGTCTGATTAAAGGGATGAAAATAATGAATCCCATTTACTGAGCCCTTTACTGTTTCAACATAATCGTCCCGGAAACATACAACAAATACTTCTATTCCATTTTCATGAAATCCCTTCGCAAATGTGTAAACGCGGTTTGTAGCCGCGTTTCCTTCAGGGAAGGTAAAGGTGTCACCAAATATTATTATTGCATCTTTCTTATGCATCGTTGAATACTCTTATCATACGATAACGGATAAATGAGTTGGAATTATATCAGACAAGTCCGATAAATGAACAACCCGGATTGGATGCCCGTAATCAATGAGGTTTTTCTGTTGCTGTCAGCATAATTCTTCTAAACTCTTCTCTGACCCTGGTTGCATCAAATTTTTCAAGAGCAATTCGAACTGCATTATTACCAATCTCCTGACGATATGTTGTATCGTTAATCAA
The DNA here is from genome assembly GCA_964428945.1 of uncultured Bacteroidaceae bacterium. Lineage (GTDB taxonomy): Bacteria > Bacteroidota > Bacteroidia > Bacteroidales > M55B112. The sequence continues at coordinate 1,857 of CAYSAH010000368.1, forward strand.
AGTCATTATGGCCTTAACTAATTCATTCCTGTCTTTGTGTGTTACACATAATCCGCAATTATTCTTCATAAAAAATCTGGTAACTGCTGTATCTTCAGCAGAGTACACCAGTATGGGCGTTCCGGAGATCATATACTCGGAAGCTTTTGTGGGCATGGACAGTCTTAAAAATCTGACAGCTCTTACGTCAAAGTCATTAGCCAGCAGCAGAATGTCTGCCTGTGAGAAAATCCGCGGGATTTGCTCATACTTTACAACAGGGTTTATTTTCACACAACTATATCCCTTCAGAGAGTTTATTATATCATGGTCCACAGATGTGGTCTGGATATAAAGACTAGCAGATCTTCCACCTTTTTGATTTATGGTTTCAATGGCTTCAGCAACGTCCAGCAGTGATTCTGAAATACCGATCCCGATGCGACCTGAGTATAAGACAGAGACGTTTTCTTTATTCAAGACATATTCTGTCTTCCTGTAAGGCATCCAACTCTGCAGGTCAATCGGATTATGAAATGGAGTGAAAGGCAGCCCGTATCGCCGATGATACTCTTCGCTCATCGGTTCACTGATACTCAGAAGCACTTTTGCCGAACGTAATAATTTTTTCAGTTCTCTGTCAATAACACGTTTCCATATCCATCTGGGAAAATACCGATCACTTATCGTACTAGGCCAGTCATCCATAATATGAATTACAACAGGTATTTTCAAAACTTTTTGCAGTGTGGAAACAATTCTTATTTCTTCAAGGGAAGACAGTTGAGAATAGATTATATCAGGGTTGAAGTCACCGACCCATTTAAGAAATGCATGATTAGGACAAAATTTACTCCGATAATGATTAAATCCGGTTAAAAATAGGAGTTTATTATAAAGGCCTCTAACCATTGATCCGTTGTTTCGAGCAGGCAGTCGCTTCTGAACCGAATTCACATGGTGACGGATCACACCAGAATAATCGAGATTTCTTCCTCTCTTAAGATTAAATGGAAATCTTAGATTAAAGTCCAGTGAGCCTAACTGATAATAATTTTCGCACACGTCGTAACTGGGCGATATTATATAAGTGGCTGTTGCGGCAATATTTTTCTTATCCCAGCCCCTGAATAAATTAGACAAAGTGATTCCACCGCCTGAGTTTTTATGGAAGTATTGCCCGCTGACTAAAATACTGGGTTGTTCATTCATATATTTTGGCAAGTTATCAGAATCCAAATCTTTAATATTACCGGTTCATGCAGGCAGGAATGTTACGATAAAATCAATTTTCCTTCCTGGCATACTCGATAATATCTTTATAAATTTCAAGCGTTCTTTTCTTAAGTAATTCCGGACTATGTCGCATAATGGCTTTCTCCCTTGCATTCTTGCCCAAATCAATTGCTCTATGGTATTCCTTTATTAATCCAACAATCGACGCAGCCATTGAGAAAGGCTCGCCCTCCTGCACCAAAAGTCCATCTCTTCCATCTTCTATTAGAGAACTGGTTCCTCCCACATTTGTTGCAATCACCGGCATTCCAAGGGCCATGGCTTCGCAAATACTATTGGAGCTATTTTCCATGTAAGATGGATGTATAAAAAAATTGGAAGTGGTTAGTTCATGAATTAAAACCCTGGTGTCAACTTTACCAATAAATTTTACGCTCTCTATACAACCAGAGTTCTTATACCTGTTCTTTAAGATTTGGACAATCTCTTCGTTATCACTAACTCCGCATATTGTAAAAGTAACATTAGGCACCCCATATTGTTTTAACACTTTAATGGTATCAAAAATGAGATCTATACCCTTATAGGTTACACCCTTTAAAATAGAAATACATTTGATAGCTCCTGACAAAGGTGTGTTCCATTGGATCTTAAAAAAATCTTTCCTTATAAATTCTTCACAAAAGAAATATTTTGCCTGTGGTGAAATAAGCGATATGAGCCTACGGTCGAATTCAGTCCTGCCAATAAAATAATTACATGACCGCATTATTATGTCTTCTCTGGAACCTCTTAAATTAAACGATGCATATTCTTTAAAAACGCCACTTCCATTTAGAATTTTTCGGATTGTAAGCGACTTCAGTTGCTCCCATCGTGTGATCCCTGTGAACCACTTCGTAGATACCGCCTTTATACTTCCCTGAAAATGAATAACAACAGGTCTGCTGACCTGATTACAAATCATGCCAAATTCATTCTCTGTTCCAAAAACTTCAATGATATCTGGGTTAAAGTCACTTATGGCGATCTGAAGATATTTCAGAAGCTGGCTTTCATGCACATTACCTGCTAACCGCCGTAGCGATTTGCGTGCCGATATCTTTGCCAAGTCATTGGGCAATCCATAAAGTGTTATCTGCTTGTTCTTGGCGAATTTGTAACTTCCTTCATTAATTGGGACTACTAATCCACAATCTATTTCTGCGCATTCCAGGATCGATTCAAGCAATGTATCAACCCAAGGAAACTTAGTGCTAATCTGTTTTGTGAAGTCGCTAAATGATTTTTGTGGTGCATATACCACGAGCAATACTTTCATTACCTTGATGAATTTTTTAGTTTCATTCTGTTGTTGCAGCAGATCGGTACATGCTCATTGCCGATAGCGAATGATAGTTGTCATTACGAT
>CAYSAH010000369.1:0-4478 GCA_964428945.1 uncultured Bacteroidaceae bacterium
TGGGGATAGACAATGTTCCAATCGGTACTATTGAATGGAAAACTGGGAATCTGTAATTAAGGAGTATAAAAGCTATCTGAAGCTTGAAAAGGGCTTGTCGGAAAATTCCCTTCTGGCATATGAAACTGACGTCAGAAAACTTCTTGAATATCTTAAATCAAGCGGTGATGAAAGGGGACCGGAATATGTGGACAGGTTGATACTGCAAGATTTTATTAAGTGGGTGAATGAGAGCGGACTCAATGCCAGAACTCAATCCAGGATCATTTCAGGTATCAAATCTTTCTATAAATTTCTGTTATTGGAGGAGCGGATGATCAAAGATCCGACACTGCTTCTGGAAAGTCCGAGGATTGGGAGAAAGCTGCCTGAGGTTCTCTCCATTGAAGAGATTGACTTGCTTTTTTCAAAAATAGACCTGAGCAAACCTGAAGGACAGAGGAACAAGGCTATGCTTGAGGTCTTATACAGCTGTGGCTTGCGTGTAAGCGAACTGGTAAGTCTGAAGATATCTGATATTTTTCGCGATGAGGGTTTTGTGAGGGTTATTGGAAAAGGAGACAAGGAACGATTGATTCCGATCAGTTCAACAGCCCTTAAGGAGATATCCCTTTATATGCCGGACCGGAATTCAATGCTTGATATAGATAAGGAAAATACAGATATCCTGTTCCTGAACAGGAGGGGAAGAAAACTCACAAGGGTAATGGTTTTCACCATTATCAGGAACCTGGCAGACAAGGCAGGTCTTCAAAAAACAATAAGTCCGCATACCTTCAGGCACTCTTTTGCCACACACCTTGTGAATGGGGGAGCAGACCTCAGGGCAGTTCAGGAGATGCTCGGACATGAGTCGATTGTTACCACAGAAATCTATACCCATCTCGACAGGGAATACCTTCGTGAAGCCATCATAAGTCATCACCCAAGATCGAACAGGTAAGCCCGTAAAATTTAACCTTTTATTAACCTCATTTCCCCACAATTAGCCTTATTTAGAATTGTTTTATCGATTTTTTAAATACATTTGTACTTTCAAAAAAATCCCCTTAGTTAACTTGTTCATTATTAACATTTAAAAGAATATAGGAATGTCAAAAGTTAAACGTGTTTATACCTTTGGAGACAAAAAAGCAGAAGGTCGTGCTGACATGAAAAATTTGCTTGGTGGCAAAGGAGCCAACCTTGCTGAAATGAATCTTATCGGAGTTCCGGTTCCCCCGGGATTCACCATTACAACTGAAGTATGTACCGAATATAATCAACTTGGACGAGATGCAGTTGTTGAACTTTTAAAATCTGAAGTCGAGGCAGCTGTAAAGAATGTGGAAAGCATTATGGGTACTAAATTCGGCAGTAATGAAAATCCATGCCTGATGTCTGTTCGGTCAGGGGCAAGGGTTTCCATGCCAGGTATGATGGATACAGTTCTGAACCTTGGAATGAATGAAGATGCAGTTCAGGGGCTTATTGCAAAGTCAGGAAACGAAAAATTCGCGTGGGACAGTTACAGGAGATTTGTTCAGATGTACGGCGACGTAGTTCTTGGAATGAAACCTGAAAGTAAGGAAGATATTGATCCGTTTGAGGAGATCATGGAAGAAGTTAAGGAAGCCAAAGGAGTTCATAATGACAATGAGCTTGATGTTGATGACCTGAAACAACTCGTTATAAAATTCAAAGCTGCAGTAAAAAAGCAAACAGGGCATGATTTCCCGGTTAACCCCTGGGATCAGTTATGGGGTGCTGTAATGGCCGTATTCGACAGCTGGAATACTCCCCGGGCGATCTATTACCGCCAGATGAACCAGATCCCCGAAGAGTGGGGAACTGCTGTTAACGTGCAGGCAATGGTGTTTGGTAATATGGGTAGTAATTCAGGTACAGGGGTTGCATTCACACGCGATGCTGCTACAGGTGAAGATATCTTCAACGGTGAATACCTTGTTGATGCGCAGGGTGAAGACGTTGTTGCAGGTGTTCGCACTCCCCAGCAAATCACAAAAGAAGGATCCCTGCGATGGGCAAAGCTGGCCGGTGTTTCAGAAGAGGAGAGAGCATCAAAATATCCTTCACTGGAGGAATTGATGCCTGAAGCATACAAAGCCCTTGATGATACACAAACCAAACTCGAGAATCATTATAAAGATATGCAGGATATAGAGTTTACCATCCAGGACGGTAAACTTTGGATGTTACAGACACGTAACGGTAAAAGAACTGCTGCTTCAATGGTGAAGATCGCAATGGATCTTCTTCGTGATGGCGTTATAGACGAGAAAACAGCACTGCTTCGCCAGGAACCTGCAAAACTTGATGAACTGCTGCACCCTGTATTTGATAAAGCCGCTATTAAAAAAGGAACTGTAATTGCAAACGGTCTTCCAGCATCACCGGGAGCAGCAACAGGACAGATGGTTTTCTTTGCTGATGAGGCTGCTAAATACCCACAGTCAATTCTGGTCCGGACAGAAACTTCCCCGGAAGACCTTGAAGGAATGAATATTGCAAAAGGTATACTAACTGCGCGTGGCGGAATGACTTCCCATGCCGCTGTTGTTGCCCGCGGAATGGGAAAATGCTGTGTATCGGGAGCCGGAAGTGTAAAAATAGATTACAAGACCCGTATCATGAAAGTTGGAGACAAAGAGTATAAAGAAGGCGACTGGATCTCACTTGACGGTGGTACCGGGAATGTTTACGAAGGAAAGATAGCTACGATTGATCCGGAACTAAGTGGCGATTTCGGTGCAGTTCTTGAACTGGCAGAAAAACTCACAAAAATGGATGTTCGTACAAATGCTGATACACCTCATGATGCAAGGGTTGCAAGGGAATTCGGAGCAAAAGGAATCGGTCTTACAAGAACTGAGCATATGTTTTTCGAAGGTGAAAGAATCAAGGCAATGCGCGAAATGATCCTCGCCACAACAGAAAAAGAGCGTCGCAAGGCATTGGATAAACTGCTGCCTTACCAGCGTGAGGATTTCGAAGGTATCCTCGAAGCAATGGCTGGTTACGGCGTGACCATCCGCCTGCTTGATCCGCCCTTGCATGAATTTGTTCCCCACGACGATGCCAACCAGAAAATTATGGCAGTTGAAATGGGTGTTTCTGTTGAGAAAATCAAAGCCCTGGTTGAAGACCTTCACGAATTCAACCCGATGCTCGGACACCGTGGATGTCGTTTGGGTAATACCTATCCTGAGATCACTGAAATGCAGGCAAGAGCTATCATCGAGGCTGCTGTTAACCTTACCAAAAAAGGAATTGATGCACGTCCGGAGATCATGGTTCCGCTGATAGGTACAACCAAGGAATTCCAGTTACAGGAAGAGATCATCAGGGCAACTGCAGAGAAGGTTTTTGCAGAAAAAGGAGCTCGTTGTGAGTATCTAGTTGGTACAATGATTGAAATCCCAAGAGCTGCACTTATTGCTGATAAAATTGCTGAACATGCAGAATTCTTCTCTTTCGGAACCAATGACCTGACTCAAATGGGATTTGGTTATTCCCGCGATGATGCCGGCAAATTCCTGCCTGTTTATATGAAGAAAGGTATCCTGAAAACAGATCCATTCCAGACCCTTGACCAGGAAGGTATCGGACAACTTGTTGAAATTGGTACCAGCAGGGGACGATCAACCAATCCTCATCTGAAAGTCGGGATTTGCGGTGAGCATGGAGGAGACCCCAACTCAGTTGAATTCTGTTACAAAGTAGGAATGAATTATGTAAGTTGTTCGCCTTTCAGGGTGCCGATCGCAAGGCTGGCAGCCGCTCAGGCATCAATAAAATACAATAGATAAGACTGCTTTTAAATTGGAGTCGAAAAAGCAGTAGAACTTTGATTTTACTGCTTTTTTTATCATATTTAACCTTTAGTGAAAGCAAATCCTAATAATTACTTTTAAATTAAAATATCAAAAAGAATATCAAATGGCCAATAATACTCAAAAATTAAGCCTGGAGATTTACGGGATTCACGGAAATTCGGAAATTGTTTACAATCCTGGATACGATCAGTTATATAAAGAAGAACTGAACGAGTCACTTGAAGGATACGAAAAAGGCGTTGAAACTGAATTCGGAGCCGTGAAAGTTGACACCGGTATTTTTACCGGCAGGTCGCCCAAAGATAAATACATAGTTCTTGACGATACCACCCGCGACACTGTATGGTGGAAATCTGATAAAGCAAAATCTTCAGATAATAAACCCATTAGTCAGGAAGTTTGGAAAAAGGGATATGAGCTTGTAGCAAATCAGCTTTCAGGCAAAAGGTTGTTTGTAATGGATGTTTTCTGCGGGGCAAATGAGGATACCAGGCTCAAGGTCCGCTTCATAATGGAAGTTGCATGGCAGGCACATTTTGTTAAGAATATGTTCATCCGCCCAACAGAAGAAGAACTTAAAACATTTGAACCTGACTTTGTAATGCTGAATGCTGCAAAAACCACGAACCCGGAGTGGAAAGA
>CAYSAH010000370.1:0-4444 GCA_964428945.1 uncultured Bacteroidaceae bacterium
GATCAATAAAAATATATATAATAACTCTTTTCCTTCTTTTGTCACCTGCTTATTTTGACTCGTGTGACAGTAATCGTGAAAAGACAACAGAATTTCATTCTGATAAAGAGAATACAAAATTGTCAGATCTGGATGAGATTCGTGAAAGAGGCAAACTTGTTGTTGCTGCTGACTACAATTCGACAAGCTATTTTATTTATCGCGGACAGCCTATGGGCTACCAGTACCAGATGCTGCAGGAACTGGCTAACTACCTTGACCTGCGCCTTGACCTGAAAGTTAGTAATGATTTAGATAAAAGTTTCAATGACCTTAATTCAGGGGACATTGACCTGATCGCGATCAACCTTACAGTAACAGCTGACAGGAAGAATAAAGTTGCATTTACCTATCCTCACACCCAGACAAGACAGGTGCTGGTTCAGCGAATGCCTGAAAATTACAGGAAACTTAATCCTCTTCAGCTTGAAGATTCATTGATAAGGAATCAACTTGACCTCGCTGAGAAGACTGTCTATGTTCAAAAAGGTTCTGTTTATGCTGAACGGTTAAAAACCCTGGCAAATGAAATCGGATCAACAATTGACATTGTTCAGGTTCCTGTTGAATCTGAGCAGCTTGTTCAAATGGTAGCCAGGGGAGAGATCGATTTTACCGTTGCTGATGAGAATGTAGCCCTGGTAAATAAGAGTTATTACCCCATTCTGGATGTAAAAACAGCGGTCTCTTTTCCACAGAACCTAGCCTGGGCTGTCAGGAAGGATTCAGATGAACTGAAAGATGAGATAGATGCATGGCTGAAGGATTTCAGGCAAACCAGCAGGTATGCAGTAATATATAATAAGTACTTTAAAAATCAGCAGACGGTTAATATGATCGCCAGTGATTATTTTGTACTCGGTAGTGGAAAAATCTCCAAATACGATGATGTCATCAAACACGAAAGCGAACGTATCGGCTGGGATTGGAGGCTTGTATCATCACTTGTTTACCAGGAATCAAGGTTCAATCCTGAAGCTGTTTCCTGGGCCGGGGCCTACGGATTAATGCAATTAATGCCAGCAACTGCAGGTCGCTTTGGGGTTACAAGGAGCTCATCCCCAGAATCACAGATCAGGGCGGGTGTTAGCTTTATAAAATGGCTCGATAAAAGATTTGAGGACGATATAATTGATCAGCAGGAAAGGACCAAGTTTGTTCTCGCGGCATACAACATTGGAAAGGGACATGTGGATGATGCAAGAAAACTGGCTGAAAAATATGGAGACAATCCGAATATCTGGGATAATAATGTCGAAAAATGGTTGCTGAATAAGGCCCAGCCAAAGTATTACAAGGACCCGGTTGTGAAACATGGCTATGCCCGTGGAAATGAGACAACAAATTACGTTAGTCAGGTAATTGACCGCTACGAGCATTACAAGAATATTGCCGACGACAATCTGCTTGCTAACCGATCAGTTCAATAAATTCATTTAGCATCATTGCTGTTGCTCCCCAAATCATCTCTCCCTCTATGTCAATATAGGGGGTGGATATGATGGTTCCACGCCTGCTGAAAGTTCCCTTTTTCCTGTTCCGTGGATCGGACAACTCTGCCAGGGAAGGACATATAAGGTACTGAACCTCACTATGATCAGGTTTAAATTCAGGAGCATCATCCATCCAACCAACAAAAGGATGAACACAAAAGTTACTTACCGGGATAAAGAACTTTGAGAGTTTTCCCAGGATCTCGATCTTTTGTGAGGGGACACCTGTTTCCTCCTCGGTTTCACGAAGGGCAGTATATGTAAAATCTGGATCAGAATCCTCTTTCATACCCCCGGGAAAACTGATCTGTCCACTGTGCGGGCCATCGTATTCATTCCTCTTTATAAAGACAATCTTCAGACTTGCATTAACAGGATAAAGCAGGATAAGTACAGCAGCTTCCCTGCAATTTTTCTCATTCAGAAAATCATGTTTTAGCTCAGGTTCCATCCTGGAATGGGCATCGTTTCCGGGAAGTTCTCCGGAAAGAATCTCAATTATTTTGTTCTTATTTAATTCCTGTATCACTAGGTATTGATGAAAAAATATTGGAATTTTGGCTCAACAAAGATAGATCATGTTACGACAATTTAATCGATTATTCCTCAATTTGGGCCTGATTTTTCTTTCCCTATCAGCCTTTGGACAGGCAGCTGGCATTAACACATCAAAAGCTGAAATCGATAGCCTGAAGCAAACAATTTCCAGCCAGGTAGATATAAAGCTCAATGGTGTGCAAGCAAGAATTCTGCAAAAATTAGAAGACCAGCAGACTATTATTGATTCATTGAATAATGAATTGAATGCACTTGAAGTACATCTGCATCATCTTATTGGAAACAATGAAAAACAGAGGCAAAAGATTGAGAATGCTGAGTTGGAAATTTCCAGGCTTGATGATCTTATTATCCAGGAGCACAGGAAATTTATAAGGATCCTTTATGTTTCCGGACCATCCATCCTTTTTCTTATTCTTGTTACCATTTTGCTGGTTTTTCTTATTTTGAACAGGCAACAGGCTGAGACTGAAAAAAAGATCAATGCCTTAAAACGTTATGCACACAATGAAATACAGGAATCCAGGAGTGATTTGCTTAAAAAAATCAAGAAAAGATTAAAGAAGATTGCAGGCAGGGTAGATAAATAGATGTGAAATTAAGCAGGATTCCTGGCAAATATCAATTGAACCTTATCGACTTTTCAGGAGAAACCCTGGCAATAATCATTGAAGGAATCAGAAGAAATAACAGAGTTGATACAAGTGTGCCAAGGTTGAGCAACAGGATGTGGATGAAATTCAAATTAACCGGAACAGTATCAAGGTAGTAAGATTCAGGATCCAGAGTGATGAGGTTAAACTTGAATTGCAAAAAGCAGATCGCAAACCCGATCAGGTTGCCCCATAGCAATCCTTTTAAGGCCAGGTAGCCCGACTGGTATAAAAAGATCTTTCTTATCGAACTATCCATAGTTCCCAATCCCTTCAAAATACCGATCATATTCGTTCTTTCAAGGATCAGTATCAGCAGGCCTGAGATCATGTTAAATCCGGCAACAACGAGCATCAGGATGATAATGATGATCACATTCATATCCTGAAGGTTGAGCCAGTCGAATATCTGGTTGTACTTTTCCTGGATGGGGATAACCTTCAGCCGTGAACCATCCTTCGTAAAATCAATAGCGGTTAGCTCCCTCAGTTTATAAGTTGCAGTTTCAACATCCCTGATGTCATCCAGCATGACCTCAAATCCACTTACCTCCTCTGCTGTCCAGTTGTTCAGCCTCTGTACATGCTTAATGTCGGCATAAATATATAGTTTGTCAAATTCCACGAGGCTTGTGCGGTAAATTCCCGATATCGTGAAGCTTCTTGCGCGTGGAGGATCCTGGATGAAATACATGTTGAAGCTGTCTCCAACCTTCAGGTTCAGCATCGAGGCAACGGATTCGGATATAAGTACATTATCGGTCCGGGAGCTGTCGTTGATGCTGATCGGTTTCCCGGCGACAATGCTCTTATTAATAAAGGACCAGTCGAAATCAGGGCCGGTGCCTTTTATAACAGCGCCCTGGATGTTCTCTTCAGTCTTAATTATCCCCGCCTTTATTGCAAAGACCTGCAAATGATCAACTTCAGGGATATTCCTTATTTCGTCAATAATATCAAGGTTCCTGTTTACTGGAAAGGTTTCATAGGAAGTGTTCGAATCCATATTCATCAGCTGGATATGCGAACCAAAACCTATTACCTTGTTGGAGATCTCCCGTTTAAATCCTGTAACTATTGCAACGGCAACGATCATTACTGCCAGTCCAAGCGCTATCCCGAAAGTGGCAATCCCAACGATGGAATTTGAGAAGGTCCGGCGCTGGCCCCTGTGGCCGATGATCCGTTTTGCTATAAAAAGTTCTGTATTCAAAATCAATTCAATTGAATCCAAAAATAGTCATCTTTTAACAGAACGGATGCAGATAATTATTAAAGTTTTTACCCCGGATAGAGGGAGTGGCTAAAGTGCCTGGAGTGCCTAAAGTTGAACTGTGAACCTTCTCGCCTTGTACCTTGTGCCTTGTACCTTGCGCCTCTGTTACACTCAGGAACAAAGATTATGATTCATATCTACAATTAAATACTTTGTGAACCTTTATGAAATAGCATTTGTATATTTATACTTTAAAAAGTCATAATGCAATGCGGTTTACTCTTATTTTAGTGCTTTCTGTAATCCTTAATTCCTGTAATTGTCAGATGAATACAATAATTCCCGGAGCCGATCAGCTCGAAAAATACCTGCCTTTAATTGAAGGAAAAAGGATTGCGATCGTTGCAAATCAAACTTCACAAATCAAGGGGACACATCTTGTAGATACCTTGCTGTCATTCAGCGACAGGGATATAGAAATCCTT
>CAYSAH010000371.1:0-4427 GCA_964428945.1 uncultured Bacteroidaceae bacterium
TCTACAGGTCCATGCAATGAAAACATGAGGTACCGGGATGGATCTGAAAGGCCGGAAGCTGCAAATGCCTTGAAGGATTCAAAACCGGCAAGCGGCACACCGATGAAGTTCACCAGGTCGTTACCGGCAAAAGCCATTGCCAATGCGAAAGTTCCGGCCAGAACAGTAATTTTAAGGATATTGATACGGGTAAACATTACGAGAATCTGGAACAGGACTGTCCATCCGGTGAAGCTGAGGAGCAGGATTTTTCCTGTATTCTCCCTGATGCTTGAAAGTAGTCCTTCAGACACAAGGGTTGAGCCTTTTGCCCCTTTGATAAGGAGAAAATAAAGTATTGCAGTAATAGCGAATCCTCCCCAAATCCCTGACCAGTATTTACTGGATTTGTGAATATTGAATGAAAAAATCAATCTCACCAGCCATTGTATAATTAGCCCCGCATTGAAAGCAATTACTATTGACAGAAAAATACCTACGATGATAATGGCCGAACTGTTTATATTGATATAATCGCCTAAATTATTTACAGAATCAGGATCCTGCGTAATTTTAAATACGGCAACTGCCGCTGCTGCTCCAAGGAGTCCAAATACAATTGATATGGTAGTGGATGTAGGCAGTCCAAGGGTATTGAAGAAATCGAGCAGCAAGACGTTGGTGATCATAACAGCAAGAAAAATGACCATGATCTCGCTGAAGGCAAAATATTCAGGGTTAAAGATACCCTTCCTGGCTACCTCCATCATTCCATTTGAAAAAACAGCTCCAAGCAATACTCCCAGTGCAGCAATGGCAAGAACCACCCTGAATGACGCAGCTTTTGATCCGATCGCTGAATTCAGGAAATTCACGGCATCGTTGCTGACCCCGACAACCAATAGTGAGATTGCAAGAATAAAAAGGAAGCCAACAAAGAATATATAATATGCTTCCATTTAAAATGATTAGTGTTGGGTTATTTTAAGAAGGAACTAAATATACGCTCCAATTTTAAATTTATATTACGATCAGGGGAAAAAAGAAGATATTTTTTAAAAATTAGTCCGCTTCCAATGCACGGATGATCAGGTAATGTTTCATGGGTATGAGGGAAAAAGTTTTGAAATTCCGGAACTGAAATTCAATGTTGTTTTTGTCCTTCTTTATCTTTATTGAAATTTTAAAAACTGACATAGCAACAAAGGGAAAGAGGCCCCGGATAAAGGATTCTTTGAGATCCGATCCAGGACAAAATAGAATAGGATCACCATTGTTCAGGGTAAATCACCAGTATGTTATTCTCACTGTACTTGTTGATAGTCTGGTTCATGAACTGTTCGAATTCCCTGTTGAACGAGACCGTCTTTTTTCGGGAGTGAATGAAGATCAGCAAATCTGACCTGGAGTGCAATATTTCCTGCTCGATCTGTTGAGGCGTGGCATCCCTGTATTGCTCAAAATACTTGGATGTTAAGGTATTTTTTCCATGCTGAAGGATGGCATCCAGTGTTTTTGTTGAATCACTGTAAAAAATTCCCTTGATCTTTAACCTTACAAACAGCAAGGCAAGCGTATCCATCCATAATGCAAAGCCCTCCTCGTATTCAGCATCGTCGGTACAGAAAACATGTATATTCCGGATACGCCTGAATTCGGTGGGTGTTTTCAGAACCATCAGCATTCGCTCGGATTTTTGCAGGAGGTTGCTCATAACATCACCAAAGACTTTGTAAAATGGCACCTGTCGGTTGTTCCACCCTGTAATGATAACAGTGGCAACAAGTTCTTCCGCGGCCCTTATAATCCCGTTGGTAACACTGTTGTCGATCCTCGAAGTAGTTTCAAAATGAATATCTGTTTCCATTCCCTCGATTACTTTCCGGATGGATGCAAAGTTATCGCCGATCCGGCTCCTTACCTCTTCTCTTTTTGTAAAAACTGTAAGAGGATAAACAGGCTGGCTGTGATCCTCCTCTTTTATCAGCATTGCAAATTCAAGCAGGCTTTGCATGGTCTCCGGATTGGAGACAGGGACAAGAATCTTTTGAGTGACCTTCTTTTTTCGAAAGACTGTATTGTTCTCCTGGAAAAGTATTTTTTTCCCTGCCTTTTGTGTCACATAGGTACTTAAAATGCTGCTTACCAGGATAAGCATCACCGTATTGTTAAGGACAGATTCGTTCACGATGTCCAGGTTGAATCCAATAAGGATAATGGCTACAGCAGAAGCGGCGCGGGAAACACTCATTCCAAAAATGAGGTTCGTCTCAGCCCCCGATATCCTGAATATGAGTTTCGAGAGCAGGGCAGCGATATATTTGCTAATGATGGCAATGGCGATGAATACGAGAAGGATCCAGATATATCTTGGTTCATCCACGTAAACCCTGAAATTGGCCAGCATGCCGATTGAGATCAGAAAGAAGGGGATGAAAAGATTATTTCCAATAAACTCGATCCTTCGGTATAAGGGCGAGGTCCTTATGATCTGCCTGTTTAGTACAAGTCCGCAAAAGAAAGCCCCAAGTATGGGTTCCAGTTTAAGAAAAAATGCCATTACAGCTGATAGAAAAAGCATTACAAGGACGAAAATATACTGCACTCCAAGTTCACCTTCGTAGCGATTCAGGAATAGCCTTGATAGCCTTGGCACAATGAGGAACATTGTAACCAGGAACAATACTAAATTCATCAGCAACATGAGCATCGAATCAAAAGTGTCCCTGGCTTCGGCAATATCTATAATAAGTTCCATCGAAACCAGCGCCAGCACATCAGCGATTATCGTGGCCCCGACAATAATAGTAACAATAGGTTTATTGATTATCCCAAGTCGTCCCATAAGAGGATAGGATATCAGTGTATGGGACGAAAGCATGGCGCCGATCAGCCAGGATGCATACAGACTGTAATCAAGCAGGTACCTGCTGATGACAAACCCCAGGATGAAAGGGACCGCAAAGGATGCTATTCCAATGAAAATACTCTTCAGCTTATTTTCGAGGAAGTCGATAATATCAATTTCCAATCCGGCCAGGAACAAGAGGTAGAGCAATCCCATGGTACCAAGAAGGGTGAATTCCAGATCTGTTTCAATAAGGTTGAAACCGTGCTGACCTATCAGTGCCCCGCTCAGTAACAATCCGACGATCGATGGGATCCGGACCCTTTCGAAAAGAACCGGCCCGATTAGAATAATGGTGAAAATCAGGGCAATGATTATCGCCGGTTCGACAAATGGAACCTTTACTGCTAATATTGCAAGGCTTAATGGCATCATTTCATCTTAGTATTGTCAGGCCAAAGGAAAATAAAGAAGTGTAAATGAGCAATCAAAGTTAAAACACGAAAATTACAATATTGTTGAATCCGGAAGCTTCTTCAACATAATAACCCGCTTATATTTATTCAAAGGCTTTTTCATGCCTGTCTATAGTATTAATTATATTCTCGTAGATTTATTCAAATAACTGATAATGTAATTTTTAAAACTTCTGGTTTATTATCCTTGAACTAAAAGTCAGTTCTGTTCTGGGCATTGTAAAATACTAATTTTGGTAACATGCAGGATACTTCACACTAGTTAAGCAGCAATAGTAACAATTTCCGGAGAAATTTCCATAATAGGATAGCTCAAACCAAAAACAATGTATGTTAAGCATACAAAGTATTAAAGATATGCGTTCCCCATAAAACAGAATATATCAAGACCTCCTTTTTATAGGAAATCCAAAAAAACCTCTTTACTTTTAAGATCAAAATAAGTTACACAATGGCGTATAGCGAAAGTGCCGAACGACTCAGGAAATTGATCGATAAGGCAATTGATGATCATAAAATATCCCGTTCTGAAATGGAAAGCATCATCTACATGGTTTCTGAAGACGGGCATGTGGACCCCCAGGAACAGGTTCTGCTTAACCAGCTCCAGCAGATGATCGAGAACAGGGAAGTGAAGATTGTGCCCTGAAAGATATTTTACTCACCTGAATATAATTGTAAAAGTCCATTTTTCACTTAATATACAAGGTGAGATAAAGAGGAGGAAATTATTTGATCGCTTAAATTATGAAATCCTCAACAAAGGTAGTACCAGTTATATTGTTATTGTCCCGCTTGCTGTTATTTGTATTTTTTCAGCTTGTGATTTTTTTGGTTTTCCATTTTAAAGGAGATGAAAACGCCTGGTATGCATCCCAGGGATGGTGGACCTTTTCAGCGCTTCTCACCAATATCATTTCCGTTTATTTACTTGTGGTCCTCCTAAGGAAGGAAGGAAAGAAGTATTTCGAGGTATTTAGATTTAAAAAGACCGGCTGGAAAAAAGATCTTATAATATTCACAGGGCTGTTCCTGCTCACTGGCCCTGTTGCAATGCTTCCAAATTTCGGGCTCTCCCGCTTATTCTGGGAATCTGCCGATACCCCTGTACAGATGCTTTTCAT
>CAYSAH010000372.1:0-4384 GCA_964428945.1 uncultured Bacteroidaceae bacterium
GGTATTAAGGCTCATACTATAATCAGGGCAGAAGAAAAAGTACCGCACCTGATAAGATACAGCGAGGATGTTAATCTGGCACAAAACAAAAAACCACTTAAAGATTTCTCCATAAGTGATTGATTATTTGTGTAGCGAGAATTACCTTCGGTGATTCTTAAGGAGGGTGCTTTACAACAAAATAAAAAGGAGCCTTCGCTTCGCTGCGGCTTTTTTATTCTCCTCAGCCCGCAAATTCAAGCGGAGCTTGATTTGCAGACTTCGTCAAATAAAAAATCCCGACGAAAGTCGGGATTATCATTTTTATTTTGTTGTAGCGAGAGGGAGAATTACCTTCGGTGATTCTTAAGGGAGAAGCCTTACAATCCAAATCAAAACAACACCTCCGCTGCGTTGCGGTTTTTTATTTCTCAGCGTTCTGCAAAAGAAAGCAAGCTTTCATTGCAGCCCACTTCAAAATATAAATCCCGACGAAAGTCGGGATTTGTTGTTTTGATTTGGATTGTAGCGAGAGGGAGAATTACCTTCGGTGATTCTTAAGGGAGAGGCCTTACAATCCAAATAAATACTTTGCAATTTAGTTATCCAACCCAATTTATATCCATTTATTATTCTATGATAGATTAGCCCTGTATTTTTCGATCTTAATCAATCTGAGATTACATATCAGCCATAGATAAGCCTTGATATTCAAATGTATATCCTTTAAGGTGACTATGTAAATTCTTTCCTTTTTCCTGCAATACAGCTATGCTTATATTTTCTTTCTTGCGTTTGACTTCTGCAAGTAAAACGGTTTTCTCAAGATCATTAACAGCAATAATATCAATTTCATTTTGATTTCCTTTCTCCCAGTAGGTCCCTATTGCCGAGTAAAGGTGTTGAGTTGCAAACTTCTCGGTAAAATATCTTTCCAATATTTTCCCTGTATAAGCCGGATAATCCCTTTCCACAATTTTTCGGAGGTATTCAAAGTTTCCAATTTCAACGGCACTTTGGTATTTGTAGATAAAGCGAAACCAAAAATTGAGAAAATTGTCCACAATCGCATATTTAATATTCCGTCCCCCGGGCTTGGAAAACATAGGACTTACCTTTTGGATCAAATTGAAATCATTATCCATTCTTTCCAGGTATCCACCCACACTTATTTCCAGAACAGATTCAATTTCTGACCGGGAGGTTTTTGATGATGCGATCAATGATAGTATTGAAAAATAAGTGGCATAATCCTTCCCAAATCCTTCAATCAATACATTTCGTCCTTCATCAATAAAAAGGGAGTTTTCCCGGAATATTTCATCCAGTATCTTTGCTAATGTAAAAGCCTTTTTGTTGACCAATAATTCCACATATTTTGCTACTCCACCAGTAAACGTATAAATTGCCAATAAATCTTCTGCTTTAAACTTCGGATAGTTATCCGCAAGTATTTCTTTTAGTGTATTTACATTGAACGGTTTTAGGTGAATTCGTTCGCTTGCCCTGGCAAAGAGTGGTTCTTTGGAATTTTCAAAGATATTCTTCATCAAAGAATAAACCGATCCACATAAGATCAGATTTATTTTACTCTTGCCTTTATAACTATCCCAAATATTCTGCATCTCACTGAAAACTGAAGGGTTAACAGAATAAAATTCCTGAAACTCATCAATTATAAGTGTGAAATTTCTGGTCTCAGATAATTCCATCAGATATTGGAATAAATCTTTAAAATGGGCAATCAGACCATAGGTTTTCACCTGTAGTTTACGTTCAATCTCTTCTTTGAATTCTTCACAGATAAGAATTTCGTTTTTCCTGGTTACAAATAAATACAGCGCAGTCTCTTCATTCTCAAAGGCCTTCTTTAACAAACTGGTTTTTCCGATACGACGACGACCGACAACGACAGTCATTTGGGCTTCTGATGCTGATCGCTCTTTAATTGAACTCAAAAGTTCCAGTTCCTTCTCTCTGTTATAGAATTTCATGAAGCATATTTGTTATTTACTGCAACCTACATTACTGTAATGGCTATTGCGTTAATGCAAATGTACAATAATTTGGTAATAACTGCCAGAGCAAACAAATATTTACATGAAGGCTTAAATAGATAATTTGATCAAGAAGGAGGAGGATTGACAATAGGTTGGAAAAAGCGACTAATTGACCATGTAAGGCTGATTTTTGTCGACCATCTTATTATTTTAATTAATTGAATACTTGCATTAGAATCACAATTCCGGCGCTGGGTGGTCAGTGTCTCTGTTTTTTACAATTGACATCGTAATTTTTGACATTTCCAGGGCTGAATACTATCACGACCTCCTCCTGAAGATGTAACTTCACTGCTACGCTGTCAAATACTCGATTTAACAGGTCTAATTAACTGATCCACCATAAACATCTGGCAAAAGGAATGCATCAATGAATAGCATTAACCTGTAGTGAAAATATTCACCTTCTAAATTAACACAAAAACGATCTCTACTCAGCATAAATTCTTGCATATCGGTCTTCAAGCAAAGTTGTATAGGATTCTTTCATTTCCGGAGCCAGAAATGAATTATTAATCCACTGTATTGCTTTTGATTTGTTTTTGTGGAAGCGATTAAACACGCTTCTGATTTGTTTTGGTGTTAACCCTAATCCTTCACCAAATCTTTCAAAATGTTCCCGTTTGATTTTTTTCTTCTTTCCCTCCATTGTCAGGGCAAGTTCTTCGTCATCATCAGGATTAATAATAGCCACATTTAATAAATCATATGCAGGGGACAGGATCCAACCTGATACAGATTCTATCATTGAAAAATTCTTCAGATGCATATCATTGTTGCCTGTAAGAAAACTAAACAAAGCCAACTCAAAGAAAAAAACCATATCCAGCAGGGGGTTGTCAGAATAATTGCCTAGTGACTTCCCGATCTTCTCCATGGAGCTCTTATATTTATCAAAAGCTTCAGTGATCTGGAACATATCAATCATATGAATCTTTTCACCCTCTCCTTTTCTGTCAATTCTCCGGGTTATATAGGCTAACTCACCGGAAGCCAATCGAATCAGGCTCGAAGGGACTACCCGTATTCCAAATTCTTCGGCAATTCTCATGGTCAGATGCTCATTCTGGGGCATCTCAGGATAATGTTGAGATGGAGGTTTAAAGATATAGCCTCCTCCCAGGGCACCAACAACTGTTAATCTATTCCTGGATGTTTCCTGAGTTTCTTTTATTAACGACATCGATAATTTAGCCTGAACGCCCGGGACAGAGATGCTTCTTTCAACAACTTTCCTGGCCAGCTCAGCCATCTGATCTATTGAATAGGGCAATTCTGGTGCATTTTTTGTTCCAAAAATATCCAGGCTGCATTTCTCGTGAAAATCAGCTTCTCCTTCTAATGGTTTATAGCAATAAAGACACTTATTCATCTTCTTCTGATATTGGTATAACACTTACAGCCCCAATGCAATTCTTACAGCATGCCATGAGCAGCCCCATTCGATCATTTGGATTAATCTTCCATCCTTTGGCAGCGATATCCAATAACCAGCCTTCAGGTATAAGGCCCTCAAAAAAGGGAAACAAGCTTTTTTCCATATATGGTTCTTTGGCTACTGGCATTGAAAAAGTAATAAACTCAGTGGGATGATTTTGAATAAATTGGTCATCATATTGAAAAATATATTCCCCTTCATTTGTTTCCACCAGTTTTCCTGCCAATGTTTCCTTGTAATAGATCTTCGCACTTCTCATTCTGATAATTGTTTTGTGCTTACCGGAGCTAATTCATGTCCAAACATTCTAAGAACCAAATTCACCTTATCAAGATTCATATTGGTTTTTCCCTGTTCAATTTTCCTGACTACGGTGAGCGCCACTCCGGCACGCTCAGCAAATTCTTCCTGGGTAAGATTTGCTTCTTTTCTCCGTTCTTTTACAAATTCTGACAAAGTTTTCATTATATGCATTTAAATATAATATGAATCAAATATACAAAAATATACGTAATTACATATAATCTGGTTGGATTATCTAATATTATATGGATTTACATATACTTATTGCCAGGCAATCAAATATATGTTTGGAGTAAGAGAAAACGAGCAGGATGGTGAGAAAAGACAATATCGATCTTTAAAAGTAAATTCCCTTTTTAGTGGAAAAAACGGACCGGTTGACCATGTCATGCCGATTTAGATTGACCACGATATCATTGTGATTAATTGACACTTGCATTAGAATCACAATTCCGGCGGAAGGTGGTCAGTGTCTCCGTTTTTTCCACCTGGATCCCTGAATCGAATAAAGGGAGGGTTATTTACTTCTATTTCGATGTAATTATAAACTTCTTCGTTTCCAGGATTCTGTCTTTAACGGAAATCACAATATAATAAATTCCAG
>CAYSAH010000373.1:0-4369 GCA_964428945.1 uncultured Bacteroidaceae bacterium
TCCATAAGTTTGTAACCTGAGGCACCGGGGGCTGCTCCAATGACCAGGTCCTTGTCTTTCACTATTTCCCTTAGAATTGAAGGCTCAGTAAAATCAACACAAAGTGTGTGTATCTGATGTTCAGCTTCCAGGCTTTGAAGTGAGCCGGGATTAAGATCTGCCGAACTTACTTCATGGCCACTCTTTTTAAGATCGGCGGCTATGGCACTGCCAACCAGTCCGGCCCCGAGTACAATTATTTTTTTCGCCATGCTTACTTAAATTTTTTCGAATCTCAGCAGTCAGATGCCTGGTTCCGATGTATAATGAATACTAATAAAAGGTAAAGTGATACTTCAAATTGAACTGATTGCTCATGGTTTGGGTATTAGCAAAATATAAATGTTCTATTGTACTGTCTGTTTCACTGTTATAATATCGTACACCATATCCTCCACTTAGGAAATTGTAAGTCCCTTCAATTCTTTCATAAGTTCCTTTTATGCTTTGGTCAGCATTGCTTAACTTAATTTCATTTCCTGCACGGAATGTATTAAAACCAATAACCGTATCATCTGAACATTGGGAAGTTGCGGAATCTGCAGATTGCAGAAGATAAACAGAGCAATTATGATTCTCATAAAATCAGAAATTCATAAAAATTTACCTCGTTGAAATCTGTCGTTTTCAGAGTGTGAGCAGCATAGATATTCGAGGTTTTATCTGAAATTTCCGTCTGGCTAACAACAAATAACCGGAATTCAATGAAATTAACCAACTTCAGATGCTCACCTTCTTACCACCTCTGCTATTTTCGATATATGCTCCGGCGTTGTGCCACAACATCCTCCGACAATATTGGCACCCGCCCTGATCAGCTCTCCTATTTGTCCCGACATTTCATCGGGTGATTCAGGGAAAACAGTGGCCCCGTCTTTTAGAACAGGCAACCCTGCATTGGCATGCACGAGAACAGGGATATCCTTATTTACCTTCCTGATCTCCTGAACAATCCGGATCATACCAGCCGTTCCGTTCCCGCAATTTGCACCTATGACATCAACCCCTGCATCAATGAGCAATTGAACCGTTTCAGCCGGAGATGTTCCCATCATGGTTCTGTATTCATCAGCCCCGGTAAGTGTAAAAGTGAATGTGCACAGGATCTCCTTGTCCGTGACAGCCCTGGCTGCCCTGATGGCAACTTTCGCCTCATCAGGATCCGACATGGTCTCCATAAGAATTGCATCTGCCCCGCCATCTGACAGACCCCTGATCTGTTCCTCAAATCCTTTTTGCAGTTCTTCCTCGCTTACATCACCCATCATCAATATTTTTCCGCTTGGTCCTACCGATCCGAGAACCAGGACTTCATTACCGGCAGCACGCCGGGATATCTCAGCCGCGGCCTTGTTGATCTCATAGGTCTTTGCAGCAAGTCCGTAGGGTTCAAGTTTAAATGGACTGCCTCCAAAACTGTTGGTAAGGATCATGTCAGCCCCCGACTTAACATAACTTACAGCGACATCGTAAATATCATCGGGCCTCAGCAGGTTCCAGGATTCAGGACACTCGTCAGACCGGAGTCCTTTCTTATGGATAAATGTTCCCCACGCACCATCGGAGACAAGTACCCCTCTTTCTAAAAGATATTTCTTCAGGTTTCTCATTGCTGTTGAGCAATTGAATTTAAATATTCTGCTGCTTCCTGTGGGTAAGGGGAAAAGTAATTTGCCCCGATCTTATTACAATACTCCTGTGTTACCGGTGCCCCTCCAATTAATATTTTCTTATCCGGATACTTCTGCCTGATATCCCTAACGATCTTTTCCATGTTCACCATAGTGGTTGTGATCAGTGCCGAAAGTCCTACAGGGGCATTGGGATGCTCTTCAATGGCTTTTATAAATCCTTCAGAGGCAACATCGGTTCCGAGATCAATTACTTCCCAGCCAGAGCCCTCAACAATGGCTTTTACCAGGTTCTTACCAATATCATGAAGATCCCCTTGTACGGTTCCTATAATAAAGGTGCCTTTTCTTGCAACTGTTCCCGCTTCAAAATAGGGCTTAAGCAAGGATAGCGCTGCATTCATGGCCCTTGCCGCCAGCAGGAGGTGGGGAACAAAGGCCTTTCCCTTTCCATAGAGATCCCCGATGTTCTTCATGCCCGGGATCAATGCAGTGTTCAGGATCTCATCAGGAGTGGATCCAAGTTCAAGCAATTGCCGGGTGAGCTCTATTGCACCATCCTGGTCCTTCAGTTCAGGGGGAGTTGGAGTCGCTTTGTCAGCTTTACCCTTTTCAACACAATAGGCTAGCTGTTGAAGTAATTGGTCATTTTGCATTTTAGTTAGTTTTAAGAATAGTAAAAATAGGGAAATATATGGAATGCGGAAAGAGCAGGGGACAAAGCCACGGGATACGAGGTAATGCTTACGCACTTCAGGATGCCGGTTACGTTTTGCTTTTTTCTGATTATGGAAGCTCTGGTAAAAATTGAAACTATTACAGGTTCCTCCTGATGCTGATTTAAAATGCTGTTCCTGTGCCAACTGCAAAACAAAGGACAGGCTTTTTATGATATTAAGCATATGTACAATGCCGGACAAATGGGAGTAGAACAAAAAAAACTCGTAAATTTAAAATATGTTTTCACCCGATGCCGAATGGAAATAATTATATAACTGAAACAATACATATCAGGAATATGGTATGCAATTGTTGTAAGATATTTCTGAAAGAAAAGCTTGAAGAATCAGGTATTAAGGTTCTTGAAATATCCCTGGGCAGAGCAAGGGTAAGTTATAACACTGAAATAATTCAACATGACAAGATAAACAGGTTGCTTCAGAAGTATGGATTCAGCCTCCTTGAAAAAAGAGAAGACATACTGGTCTCTGAAATCAAACTTGCCGTCATCGAATTAATTCATCACTTAAACAACGTCAACTCCATTGTAAGAAAATCAGACTACCTGGTTGAAAAACTGGGCTTCAGCTACCCATATCTTTCAAAGATCTTTTCCGAACATGAAAACAATACCCTTGAAAAGTTCATTATCGGTCAAAAGATTGAAAGGATCAAACATATGCTGGATGAGGAAGAATACTCCCTCAGTGAGATTGCATATATGATGGATTATTCAAGCGTTCAGTATCTTTCAAATCAGTTCAAGAAGATCACAGGAGTAACCGTTTCACAATATAAAACCGGAAGCGAAATCTCAAAAAAAGGAATTGACGGGATTTAAGAAGGATTTCCCAGAGTCTGCATAGTGAGCACATGGCGATCCGGCAATGAAAGATCTGCTTAAAACTTTACACAATAAATATAAAATTTTGTAACAATCCTTCTGCCAGTATTTCTGAAGTTTGTATAATGAAAAAATGTAATCTGATGAAACTAAAAGAAAATATTGCAATTAGTGTGTCTGGATTCCTGTTTGATCCTGGCACGGGAGAATCCTTTTCAGTGAACTCAACCGGGAAGGAGATTCTCCTTTACATTTCAAAAGGTCTGACACTTTCTGAAATCGAAACAAATATCCTTTCTGAATATGATGTGGATAATAAAACTTTCCACCGTTATATCGATGATTTTGCACATACACTGCGCAGGTTTAACCTGATAGAAACAGAAGAAAATGAGTAAACCAAAATATACCATCGCTATTACAGGCCTGAACAATACCGACAATCCGGGACCCGGGATTCCTGTTGTCAGGGGGATCAGGGAATCTGAAAAATTTGACATGCGGATTATTGGTCTGGCCTATGAGAATATGGAACCGGGGATCTACATGGACGGAGCCCTGGACAAGGCCTATCTCATTCCCTATCCCTCCGTGGGGATAAATCCTTATATAAAAAGGATAATCGAGATCCACGAAAAAGACCCCATTGATCTTATCATTCCTAACCTCGACGCGGAACTGTTCACTTTCATGAAAGCGGAATCAACGCTCAGGGAACATAATATCAGGACCTTTCTTCCCACCTTCGATCAGTTTGAAGAGCGGCAAAAAGGAAACCTCAATTCTTTTGGTGAAAAATATGGTATCAATGTGCCTCTAAGTAAGACCATAACTTCCGTTAATGATATTCCTGACCTTCGCGATGATTTCGATTATCCTTTGCTTGTAAAAGGGAAATTTTATGATGCCTATATTGCCTACAACCCTGAACAGGTAATAAACCATTTTAATAAAATTAGTGCCAAATGGGGACTTCCGGTGATCATCCAGGAATTCATAAGAGGCACAGAAGTAAACGTGGTTGCCCTGGGTGATGGCGAAGGAAATACGATCGCTGCAGTACCCATGCGTAAACAATTTATCACCGACAAGGGAAAGGCCTGGAGCGGCATTACCCTTGGAGATAAAAAACTGC
>CAYSAH010000374.1:0-4363 GCA_964428945.1 uncultured Bacteroidaceae bacterium
ACTTACGGGAAGAAGCATATTGACGCAATAAAAACAAAACGCAGTCCGTATACCAGGGAAGACCTGCTATTCGCGAAAAAAATATTCAAAAACCCTCTTGCTGCTACAGGCCATAATCTTATAGATCCCATTCACAATTTAAAACTGGAAGAATGTAAACTGATCACCATGCTGAGGGATCCGGTTACGCGCTGCGCATCACACTACCAGGACCTGGTGAACAGAAATAAGCTTGAATTATCCTTTGAAGAATGGATCGGCTTTAAGGAAAACCAGGATCTGTCGGTAAAGATCATCGCCGGTTCCGATGACCTTGAGAAAGCGAAGGACCTGCTTAGGAATTCATATTTTTTTGTCGGAATTACTGAGTACTTTGATGATTCGATCAAATTATTGAATGTGCGGCTGCCCCAACCCTTGCGCCTTCTGCACCGGAACCTCATTGTTTCAGGGAACAACAGGATTAAGGAAGCCCTTCTCAGTGATGAAGAAACTCTTAGCCTGCTTCAGAAATATAATTCCCTTGACCAGGAACTTTATAATTTTGCATTGAATGAAATTTTTTTACCTGCGTTAAAAGAACATGCTGCTCAGATCGAAGGGATCCGGATACCTCAAGGCAGGATAAGGCGAAGTGATGAAATAAATTTCAGAAGGAGTAAGCGTTTTAACAATCTTGTTTACCGGCAGATCATTAAGATATCACAGAAATAAATTTTATCGTACCTACTTCAATATACCAACAGGCAGGGTGAGCTTCAAGAAGAAAGCATCCGTATCAAAGCGCTGATCCAAAACAAGATCCTGGTCATGTGAGTAAATAAGGTAAAGGGCTCCAAACGGGGGTTTAAACCTCCATCCCAATTTCCCATACAGGTAAAATTTCCCGGTATTTGACCTGGATTGTCCAAAAATCTCTATCCACAGATCCTTGGAAAAATTATACTGAAAATTTAATACATTGATAAAAGTCGAGCTATTGGTGGTATCAGGAGTGATTTTAATAATATCGGCCTTATATCCAATGGCGCTTTTACCCGATATTTTTAAAGAAGCATTCGCCTTTATGCGCCTGAAATTGCGATCAAAATTTTCTCCAAAGGAATAATTTAAAGAAACATTATTCCATTCTTCAGTATTATAACCCAGACCAAAAATATGTTGATGATTATAATATGATTTATCGAAAAGCTTATACTCATTATTATAACTATACTCAAAATTAAATTTACTCTCAAAATAAATATTAAAACCCTGTGTGGTATACCAACTTCTTAAAGTTCCAGTTGTTCGGCTCCAGAAAACATTATTCCTGGAGTCAATATTAAGATATCGTATTGCAGGATTATTTAGCCAGAACCGATAACTGAAATCTGAATCCATCTCCCTCCGGTCATCATCAGTAATGAATCCTGTCTGGTTTAAACTTTCCATGAAGTTCTCCCCCAGTTCAGTATACCTGAAATGTACATGATGTATATTACTCTCGTTTGCAAAACGCACGAACCAGGCAGAATGAGAATTAAAATCACCCGGTAAACTGGCCACCAGCTGGCCTGTAAGTTTCCATTTCTTACCAAGGTTCAGTGTATAGTCACCGCTAAAGGTGCTGACGAAACCAGAATCATATCTCTTATCCACAGCTGAGAATCCCAGGGATGAGGATTCAAGAAAATCCCGCTTCACTCTTACCGTAGAAAAAAGTGACGGGATCTCTCCTTCGACTCCTCTCTGAAGTGTCCTTACATTCATACCATTAAAATTGTACTTCCCTGCTTTTCCATTGACCCTGGCTCCATAGAGAATGTCTTCGATTCGTCTTGAATAAAAGGTCTTGATGCGGGTATCATACATCTCATTTCCCTCCTGGAAAAACAATCTCTTCTCTGGATAACTGAGCTCATAGCGCGTCAGGTTAACCTGTTCCTGGTCCGCCTCAACAGTTGCAAAATCTGGATTTATTGTAAGGTCTGATGTAATGTTTGAATTGATCTGCCATTTAAGATCTGCGCCGGCATCCGGACTGATCTTATTGCGAATACCTGCTGCTTCATTGTTTTCAAATTGAATACTTGTGTATGGGAATAAGGTCAACCTGGATTTCCTTGCAGGTGCATGAATCCCATATAATTGTCCACCCTGCGAAATTCTGAAATCCTCAGACATTGTTCCTGACCAATATGCTTTTTCGTAGTTTGCCCTTATCAGTCTGCCCAGGTTAATTCCCCATTCTGACAAATTCCTATTATAACGAATACTGGAGAAAGGAACTGCAATTTCAGCGATCCACCTGTTTGAAAGAATTTTCACAGCAGATTCCCATTGTGTATCCCAATTCACATCAATGCTTCTTCCGTCGTCGTTGATCCTGAAATCGACCTGGGTGCCCAGGGGGTTTATGTAAAATCCATAGCCCGACCTGTTGTCATTGTATGAATCAAGCAGGATAATAAAACAGTCGTCACTTTCGGTAAGATTATCCCGATTTTGAATGGTGGCAACAAGAGGTTCCTTATAGTACAGAATCGCCGTGATATAAATATATTTTCCGTCCTGTCCAATAAATATCTGGCTTTCAGATGTTGAGGGGAAGCCCGGTTCAGGCTGCATTTGAATAAGATCAACAGCCGGTTTGGCATCACTCCAAACATCAGTTTCAAATTCGCCGTCAATCACAGGAGCGCTTTTTAAGTAAGCTATTTGCATTGACCGCTGTGCCTCCATTACGGTATATGAAAATAACAGGATAATCAGAGTAATTATTAAGAAACCTGGTTTCAAGGGTTTTGATGAATAAAAATTAGATGAGAAAATTACTACTTATTCTTTAAAAAAAGAGGACGTCATCATTTATAAAACGGTCCGTTGACGTACTTCCATTTCTTTCCTTCATGTAAACGCAACGTTGAACCATTTTTTTTCATCTTTGAAGAAATATTATATCATTGAATCGTATACTGATCATATTCCTCCTTTCATTTCTGATCTCCTGTGAAAGCCAGGCGCCTGAAATTGCTCCAAATTTCAACATTGACGACTCGTTTCTCGAAGACTACTGGATCACTGCGATTGCATTTGAAGCAGATGGAACAGCCTGGCTGGGAACGGTTGAAAAGGGCATTATACGCGTGAAGGATGGGAAAACAAAGGTTTTTGATGCAACGAACTCAAACCTGCCTGATTCCCTTTGGATCAATGATATCGAAATCGATCAATCAGGAAATGTGTGGATCGGAACTGAGGGCATTATTAAGTTTGACGGAAGCACTTTCACCGGGTACTATTCGGACAGAGCAGAGAATTACGGAAAACCAGTACGTGATCTGGAAATTGGTCATGATAACCAGCTCTGGATCGCCGGCAATATAAGTGACCCGGATCTTTACAGTTCCATCGATGGATTAGACTGGCAATCCAACCCTGCAGATATCCAGTCACAATATGGAACCCTCATTATAAACAGCATTGCTATTGATAAGGATGACAATGTTTGGATGTCGGTCAACGGTACCGTGAACAATGCCTACATAGCAAAGTTCAACGGCAACATGTGGGAAACCTTTGGAGCAGAAGAACTGGGATTTCAGCCCTACTGGATAAAAGATATCGACACCGACAGCCAAAACAGGGTTTGGGGGGTCATCGATTATTCCCTTTCAAGCACTTTTTTTGAATACAGGCCAATACTTTTCAGTTTTGATGGCAATACGGGAAAATCATTTTTGCCCGGGGAAGATTTCCAGAATTTCTTCCTGGCCTCGAAAATTATGGTCGACGCAAATGACCGTGTATGGGTTACCGGAACACGCTCGATAAGCATCCTCGAAAACGAACAGTGGATAGCCAATTTTTCCCTGCCCAACGAGAGGACCATTTTCACGATAGCTGAATTTTCAGCCAACCAGGTCTGGATCGGAACAGATAAAGGGATAACTGTTGTCAACGTTATGGATATACTGGAATAGGATTCCTTAAGGAATTCCTGATTTATAACAAAAAAATACAGAAAACCAGTATTGCTTCAAAATACGAAGCCGAACCTATCCATCATCCCAGGCTTCTGCAAGCTCACTGCACCATTCCTCCATTCCATCATTCCATCATTCCATCATTCCATCATTCCACTATTCCATCATTCCACTATTCCAAGCTTCCTCCCTTCCTCCCATCCACCTTTCCTGGTTCATTATAAGCCCGCCTCGCCCCGGTTCGATTTTCAGATTTCGGGTTTTCTCTTAGTTACAGCTATTACCTAAAGGACCCCAAAGAATTTTATCTACAAATAAAGCCCGCCAATTTTTTACTTTTTCCTTTTTCCTTTTTCCTTTTTCCTTAATACGGTTCCTGAGCGCAGTCGAAGGAT
>CAYSAH010000375.1:0-4346 GCA_964428945.1 uncultured Bacteroidaceae bacterium
CACGATCACAGACCCCGATTTTGACGATTATTCCGACTGGATTGAGCTATACAATACTGATTCGAAGTCATGGAACCTGAATGGTTTTTACCTTACTGACAATCTTGGATTACCGGACAAATGGCAGATCAAGGTTGATGTAATCATCCAGCCGGGAGGCTTCCTGTTAATATGGGCCGATGGTTTGGATATCGGACTGCATACCAGCTACAAGATCTCGGCAAGCGGGGAGGAACTCGGCCTTTTCTCCCCCGGGCTGAATTTGATTGATTCAATCTCCTTTATCCCGCAGGAGGCTGATATCTCTTTAGGGAGAAAGCCTGACGGAAGTGCTAACTGGGGATATTTTAAATCGCCGACACCGGGTAACTCGAATTCAACTACAAGCTATTCAGATATCATTCATTTTATTCCGACTTTTGCGTTGAAAGGAGGTTTCTACACTGGTACACGGACTGTGGCCCTGAGTTCTGATTTTGGAGGTGACATACGTTATACGAAGGACGGTTCTGAACCTGTGAGCACCTCACCCCTTTATACCTCACCTATAAACATCAGCTCCACAACGGTGCTCAGGGCAAGGATCTTTATCAATGGGATGATCCCTGGTCCGACTGTAACGAACAGCTATTTTATCAATGACAATTCAGCAGGCGCGAAACTTCCTGTTGTGTCCATAGCCACTGAACCTGCGAATTTCTGGGATCCGCAGGATGGGATCTATACCCAGGACTTTAAACCAGAATGGGAAATACCAGTAAATATTGAAATGTTTGAGAACAACGGGCTCGACAGGTCGGCCTTCAACCAGCAGGCGGGAATAAAGATAAACGGACTTTACTCCTGGCAACTGCCAATGAAAATGCTTGGTGTATATTTCAAAAAGGCCTACGGATCGGGAAACCTCGGCTACAGGCTTACTCCACAACGCAACAGGAGCAGCTATAAATCCTTTGCCCTCAGGGCCTCAGGAAGTGACTGGAGTTACACGCTGTTCAGGGATGTTTTGGGACAGCATGCCACGATGTTTAACATGGACCTGGAGATCATGGGATTCAAACCGGCAGTTGTTTTCGTGAACGGGGAATTCCTCGGGATACACAATATCAGGGAAAAGGTTGATGCCGACTATATTGAGAGTAGCTACGGAATGGAAGCAGGAACTTTCGACCTGGTGGAAAACCAGGATTTCCCGGAAGCAGGAGACCTTGATGCTTACAACGAATTCCTCAGCGTCCTGAACCATGACCTTTCGTCGCAGGACAATTTCGATGCCGTAGCAGAGCTCGCTGATATCGAGAATTTCACGGATCTCGTGATCACTGAAATGGCTGTAAGGAACACCTCCATCGATCATAACGTCATGTCGTGGAAGCCCAGGGAGGGTGGCAAATGGAGATGGGTGGTAATGGACCTTGACAGGGGATTTTTCGATGCCGGGGGAAGCCAGATCGATTTCTATCTTTCCCAGAACCAGCTCATCCTGAATGATCTTTTTAAAAATGACGGGTACAAGGAATATTTCGCAAAAAGACTCGCCTCACAGCTGTTCACTACCTTCAACAGTGAGCGGATGAAAGAACTTATCGATGAACATGAGGCCGCAATTGAAGATGAAATGCCAAGGCATATTGCACGCTGGCAGGGAGCAAGCTCATCCTACGGGAATGCCATTCCTTCCGAAACTTATTGGAGAAATGAAGTTGAAAACCTCCGCTTGTTCGTGGAAGAAAGACCTGCTACCCTCCTGGCTGACATGCAGAATTACGGTGCCCCCGGAATCGCTGATCTTGTGCTCACCACTTATCCGGAAGAAGCCGGAAAGATCAAAATTGACAGGCTAAAAACTCCAGGGCCTTTCACCTACGGACCCTACCTGGCAGACACAGATATTGAACTTGAAGCAGAAAGCAGGCCGGGATATGACTTTGCCGGATGGTATAAATCTTCGGCGACATGGCTTATCCCTAAAGAGGCAGACTGGAAATATTATGTCACAGGCAGCAACCCGGGAACCTCATGGTACCAATCGTCCTACAGCGATGGAGCATGGAGTACCGGTGCCGCGCAACTGGGGTACGGTGATGATGATGAGAATACTGTGATTGGTTACGGCGGGAACAGCAGCAACAGGTACATTACAAGCTATTTCAGGAAAACCTTCACTGCCACTGCTAACCAGGTCCAGAATGGTGATTTCTTTATTGACCTCTTAAAGGACGATGGGGCGATCGTATACCTGAACGGAACCGAGATCATCAGGGCCAACCTGCATGCCGGAAGCACAGATTACAGAACACTGGCTGAAGTTTCTTTGGGCGGAGAAACGGAAGATATCTATATTCCATACAGGATCGATAAATCACTTGTTACAGCGGGGACAAATGTAATCGCCGTTGAGATCCACCAGAATTCTGCCAACAGTTCCGATCTGAGCTTCGACCTCGGACTATCATGGTATCCATCCAACGCTCCCACCTTTGTTTCACAAAACAAAAAGGTAACAGTGAACATTGCGGATAACAGTTATTTCAGCGCAAAATATACATCGAACAGCACCTGTGTGATCCCGGAGCTCATCGAAGGAGATCTTACCCTTAGTGCCGACTGCTCACCTTACATGGTAAGAGGTTCAGTAACAATTCCCGGCGGAAGCAGCTTAACGGTCAATCCAGGAGTTGAGATCCAGATGCCGGTGGACGGGAACATTTTCGTAGGTGGAGTCCTCGACATTAAGGGAAGTAAAGCCTCTCCGGTAAGCATCACAATTGATCCAACCCATAAGGGAAGCAGCTGGGGCGGAATTGTATTCAGGGATACTGACAGTCCTTCCTCACTTAAATACCTTGTATTGGAATTTGCTTCCGAGGGACCAGATCCGACGCTTGAATATGGTGCCATCTCCACCTTTAATGCCGACCTGGTCATGGATAACCTCACCATAGAAAAAGTTTACAGCAATCCTATCATCGCAAGATATTCAGATATAACCCTGACGAACAGCAGCCTTCATTCAGAGGTTACCGGAGACCTGATCAATGTTAAATCTGGAAGGGCTCATGTAGAGAATTGCAGGTTTGTAGGGAATGAGCAGGTGGATAGCGATGCGATCGATTACGATGAGATTGAAAACGGCGTAATACGTAATGTAAGGATATCGGGCTTCTATGGGTTTAACAGCGATGCACTGGATATTGGTGAAGAGGCAAAAGATGTTTCCATCGATTCCGTATATGTCTTCAATGTAAACGATAAAGGTGTTTCACTAGGCCAGAAATCATCCGCCACCATAACAAACAGCGTATTTATTAACACGAATATGGGGGTTGGGATCAAGGATTCGAGTTGGGCACATATACAAAACTGTGTGTTTTACGCCACTGCTAACCCTGTTGCCTGTTACGAAAAGAATATCGGACTGGCAGGAGGAAATGCAAGGGTGAAGAACAGCATCCTTTCCAACTCTTCCAACGGCGCCTATTTTGCAGATGATAAATCGGATTTCGAAATTGAGTATAGTCTTTCGGACAATGAACCACTGCCTCCCGGCCACTCGAACATCAATGCAAATCCTCTTTTTAGAGCGCCCTCTAATTTCGATTTCAGTTTATTACCGTCCTCCCCTGCCCTGAAATCGGGTAATAAATCGGGAGAATCAATGGATATGGGAACCTACTTCAAAACGGATGAATTTGAACCGAATATAATGATCAGCAAACTGTTCCTGGATGCCAGCAGAAACTTTTTACCCCAGTTTATAGGGCTTTACAATCCAACAGACCATATTATAGATGTTTCAGGATATTCGATAACAAAGGGTGTCACAGCAATCATACCGGAAGGAACCATTATAGGGCCTCATTACAGCCTGTTCCTTACGAACAATGCAAATGATTTCCTATGGGACCATATAAATACGCCGGTTATAAAATGGCTTTCCGGACAATTATCAGAAAATGGTGAAAGCATTCAGCTTGAGAATGCTCATGGTATGGTACTCGATTATATCGTGTATTCGACATATGACTGGCCCATACCTGGGTTTACCGGAGAAAATGTTTTTGTACTTAAAGACCCGGCCCTTGACAACCATTTCGGGGGAAACTGGACCACCACTTCCCTCGTGGAAGCCATTACCTCAGTTTCCGCAACGAAGGCAGCCCATTTCAGGGTATTTCCCAATCCTACCACAGGGATCATCAACATCGAAGATCCCGGTGCAATCTCATCGACCCTAACGATTTTCGATATCAGGGGGCAAATGCTGGATCAGATTGAACTGAACAGCTCCGGTGTAAGCTCAATCGATATTGCAAGGTATGGAACAGGAATTTATTTCCTCAGGA
>CAYSAH010000376.1:0-4325 GCA_964428945.1 uncultured Bacteroidaceae bacterium
TGCTGCAACCTTTTTAAATGGCTTGATATTCAGACTCAAAGGTACTTCATGCCTGAATCCATTCGTCATATTGCTCCAGACCTGGTTTGTAAAAAGCATGGAATCCGCCGTCTTGACCCGGTTTTCAAGCAAGCTGCTATAGCTGAGCTGGATATCTTCGTACCACTTTTTCTCACCAATTCTTTTCTTCCTTTCAAAAGGATTGACTCTTCCCATATTGAAGGAAACCTTTGGCAAGGTCATATTTACATCCCCTGTATTGCTATTCTGGGAATGATTGAGGGAAGCGCTCAGGTTAAAAGGACTATTGGGCCAGTTTTTTGTATACGAGATACTCGACTGTTTGGTATTTGTAACTACACTACTGATATTCCTTGTGTGGTTTTTATCGTAGCCGGAACTGGACAAATTCACACTGGCTCTAAAATTGCTGTTTGGATTGGCTTCCCTGGCCTGGGCATGACTCCAGTTGACCGAGTAGTCCTTAGATACATTATACTTCCCTTCAATATTCTTATAACCCGTCACATTATTGAAAAACTGGACATTCACATTTCCGTTGAATTTATACCTCAAACGGTAATTGCTTCCTGTCCGGAGTCCCCAGGTCCCGTTTGAATAAATATCGCCTGTCACTCGCAAGTCGAAGTAGTCGTTCATGGCAAAATAATATCCACCATCCCTAAGGTAAAATCCCCTCCGCTCTTCCTCGCCGTATTGCGGGATAAGGATGCCTGATGTCTTTTTAATTGAATTGGGGAAAAACCCGAATGGAATGCCGATCGGTAACGGTACATCATGCAATACCAGGTAAGCAGGACCGGCAACGATCTTTTCCCCGGGCATTGAGATCCCTTTTGTGATGGCCACATAGAAGTGAGGGTGCTCGGCATCGCAGGTGGTATACTTGCCATCTTTCATGTGAATATGGCCATTTTTCTGCATTTTGGTCTCTTTTGAATGCAGGTATCCACCCTCCTGCTCTGTTATAACCTCTTCAATGAAACCCCTTTTCGTTTTAAAATTGTAACGTATTACTTTTGCTTCATAACTGTCCTTCCCATCAGTAAATACCGGTTTCTGGCTTATTTTACCAGTTGAATCAGTGATCCCGTAGGCAAGCACTTCAGACTTCTGCATTTCGTATTTGATATAACCGGCCTCCAGTTTAATATCGCCGTAGGTGATGATTGCTTCATTATACATCTCAACAGTCCCTCCATCCATCGAAAAGATCAGGGAATCGCTGGCATCGTAATCGACCATGGTGGTAATCGAACTCCCGAGTTCTGACCTGGGAATTGTATCGCTGGCAAGGCTGTCCGAAACAAGTGAAACTGTGTCTGAAACGGAAAATATGGAATCAGCTTTGATTTCCAGGGAATCGCCCGAAAAACGACCCTGACCCGGGAGCTTTCTCATTTGCTGAATAATGGCAGAGTCTCTTTTAACAGGAAGCAAAGTGCTGTCAGGGCCCTGACCATGCAATATTGCACAAGAAAAAAGAGTTAAAATTATATTGATAACTATCTTGGGACCCGTAATCTGCAATGTAAATTATCTATTAATTTTGTACGTATTGAAAAGTGTGCAAATCTAATGAAAATCCTCTAATAATGTTGTCTGCAAAATCTTTGCCACTATATGTTAAACGGGTAATGACGGTATTTCTTGTATCGCTGTTTTCGTATTTCTTTATAAATGGAAAAGCTTCTTTTCCTCCTGATGATATTAAGAATACGATCCGGACTGTTGTGATAGATGCGGGGCATGGAGGAAAGGATTCAGGTGCAGTCGGTAAAAAGACCCAGGAGAAGGATATTGCCCTGAGCATTGCTTTAAAGCTTGGTGCCCTGATAGAGGAAAACCTGAAAGATGTGAAAGTGATCTATACCAGGACGACAGATGTATTTGTCGAACTTTATGAAAGGGCCGATATAGCCAACAGAGCTGAGGCGGACCTGTTTATATCGATTCATGTGAATTCCAGCACAAAACCAAATCCAAACGGAGCATCATCTCATGTGCTTGGGCTTCACAGGACTGGGGAGAATTTCGATGTGGCAGTACGTGAAAACTCCGTGATCCTTCTGGAAGATGATTACGAAACAACCTACCAGGGCTTTGATCCTGCGTCGCTGGAGTCCTATATTATTTTCTCTGTGATGCAGAATATCCATTTGAAACAAAGTATAGAGTTTGCCTCCTATGTCCAGGACCAGTTCAGGGAGAGGACAAAGCGAACTGACAGGGGGGTCGTTCAGCAGGGATTGCTCGTCCTGGCAAGGACTGCAATGCCTGGTGTACTTATAGAAACCGGTTTTATTTCAAATCCTGAAGAAGAAAATTTCCTGATGACCAATTACGGACAGGAACTGATTGCTTCAGGGATTTACAGGGCCTTTAAACAGTATAAAGCAAGGATTGAAGAAAACAGCAATTTTAAAATTGAACAACGTGAAGAAATTCCTGTTCAAACTGTGACAGAATCAATACCTCCTTCCAATCCAGTTCAATTTAACGACCAGGTGACATTCATGGTACAGATTGCATCTTCAAAGAATCTTGTGGAGGCAATTCCGCAATCCTTTAAAGGATATAAGGATGTGAGCATAATTGAACAGGGAAAATGGTATAAATATGCCATCGGAAAAAATCTGAGTTATTATGAAGCGCTGGATAAATGCGCTTCAGTAAAAAACGACTATCCTGATGCCTTTGTTATCGCAGTTAAGGGTAATAAAGTAATTCCACTTAATGAAGCTCTTCTTGAAATCAATAAATAATATGAAATACAGCAGTGAACTGAAAATAGGTATTACCGGGCTTATAAGTTTAGTGGTTATTATCTGGGGGATAAATTACCTGAAAGGAAGGAATATACTGAAAAACAATTATATGCTTATAGCCCGGTATGAACAGGTCGACGGACTTGAGGCATCTGCAAATATATTGCTGAATGGATTCAAGATAGGTTCAGTTGATGAAATACTTTTCGATACTGAAAAAGAAATCCCATTTACCGTTTCAATTGAGATCGAAAAGAAATATAGATTAAGGAAAGGGAGTATTGCCGAAATTTACAGTGCTGATCTTCTTGGGTCAAGGGCCATAAGGATCATCCAGTCACAAAGCGAAGGTTATTATAGAGACGGGGATACTATTGAAAGCAAAATCTCAGGTGATATGATTGGATCATTGCTTGGGGATATATCACCCCTGATAGACAATGTAAATTCAACAATATCGACGCTTGATTCAGTTGCAATTGGACTGAATTCAATAATAAGGGATCCGCAGATCCGCCAACTGATAAACGATCTTGTGGGTGTTGGTTCTTCTCTCAATGACAAGTTCTCATCTTCGGGTGATTTTACGAGAACCCTGAGTAACCTGGAGGAAATTACAAATACGATAAAAACACAGGAGGCTGCTGTCCGAAATACAATCCATAACCTGGAAAGCATTTCACAACAGGTAAATAATGCAAACCTTGATTCACTTATCAATAGTCTTGCATCAGTGGGTGCTGATCTTTCGGGAATATCATCTTCAATAAATTCGGGAAACGGAACAATCGGGAAACTACTTAATGAAGATAGTATATATATGCAAATCAGTCACCTTGTGAGGGGGCTCGATTCGCTCGTAAATGATGTCAATGATAATCCAAAAAAGTACGTAAGTTTTTCTCTGATCGGGAAATAATTCTGCCAAAAAAAGAATTTAATTTTATTTTCTTTTGACGACCTGATGTATTATTATGACGAACGTCAGAAGGCAAATATTAAGAAATCTAAACTATGAATTGAATTGCTTCACCTAAAGGATTAATTAACAATTTCTTAAGCTAAAAATATTATAACAGCCTAATATTTAGAGTGTTACAATTTTTTAATTTTTTTTCATTTTCTAATCCATTGACGCTAAAGACAATATACCAGAATCGAAATTTTCAAGTCACTTTACCCTTTTTTTATTACTAATTTTTCACAATATTTGTTGTAGCTACATCTAACCCTAATTTCGAATTACTTAAATTGTACGTTTAATGCACGAACGTGTCTGGAACAACTGCCTCAATGTGATCAAGGATAACGTTCCTTCAATCAGTTTCAGGACCTGGTTTGAACCTATTATTCCGCTTAAGCTGGATAATGATGTACTTACGATACAAGTGCCCAGCCCTTTTTTCTATGAATATCTTGAGGAACAGTACATCGATATTCTCCGCAAGGTACTGGTTAAGGAACTGGGAGAAGATGCCAAGCTGGAGTATAATGTTGTAATGCAGAATAACTCCTATAATAACAACAAGCCCTACA
>CAYSAH010000377.1:0-705 GCA_964428945.1 uncultured Bacteroidaceae bacterium
CATAACTGAGCAGGAAAAGATCCTCGCACGTCAGGAGATCATCAAAGAGCTGGCAGGAAAGACAGAGCTTCGCCAGTTCTTTATTTCAAATGCAATGCTCATGAACAAGGTGGAGGAGGAATACAGGGAGCTTATCCTTTGGTCGGGTAAGCCATCATTCATTGAAAATTACAAATGGACCAAAGCGGCAGCCTGGATCATTACAATAATTTCCTCAGCCATTATCCTTGCAGGAATAATTTATGCTGAATATTTTAAACTCCTGATCCCGGTGGTTCTCATAAATTTTATGCTCCTCTCCCCTTTTCTGAACAGGACCAGTAAATACCAGGTCCAGGTTTCGAAAAAGCACAATTTTTTACGCACCTATGCTGTATTGCTTGATATTCTTGCAAAAGAGGATTTTGCTCATCCGGAATTAAAGGAAATTGGGAAACAATGCCAGAATGGATCCGACGCGATCAACCAGCTTTCCCGTTTGCTGAATCTCTTTGATCAGCGTCTGAACCTTCTTGTCGGATTTGTGTTGAATGCCCTCTTTCTTTTCGATTTCTTCATGCTGCACCGCCTGGCAAAATGGAGCAATGAACACAGGGAAGATTTTGAAAGATGGCTTGAAATTTCGGGTAAGACCGATGCGCTATTCAGCCTTGCCGGATTTGCATTTAATCACCCTGAATATGTCTATCCGCTTATCAATGAAAA
>CAYSAH010000377.1:715-3896 GCA_964428945.1 uncultured Bacteroidaceae bacterium
GCGGCTTTAAGGCAACAGACCTGGGGCATCCCATGATCCCCTCAGCAAAAAGGGTAGATAATTCTATAGCGATCACGGGTGAAAGAGTTGTTTTGATAACCGGTGCGAATATGGCCGGGAAATCAACCTTCCTACGTTCGCTCGGCGTTAATATGGTACTTGCATATGCAGGCTGTCCTGTTTGCGCAAAGGAATTTATAACAGGCCCTTATCTTTTGTATTCGAGCATGCGAACCTCGGATTCACTGAAAGATGAAGAATCGTACTTTTTTGCCGAGATCAAAAGGCTGAAGAAGATCGTTGACATGATGGAAGGAGGAACCCGGATGATGATCCTGCTGGATGAAGTTCTGAAGGGCACCAACACAACAGACAAACAAAAAGGATCACGCGGTCTTATCGAAAAATCGATAAGGCACGATGTGTTATGCTTTATTGCAACACATGATCTTGCCCTGGGTGAAATGCAGGAAGAACATAAAGGCAGCATCATCAATTATTGCTTTGAAAGTTATATAAGGGATCTTGAACTTACTTTCGATTACAGGATGAGGGCCGGCCTTGCAAAAAATATGAATGCCAGCTTCCTGATGAAGCAAATGGGTATAATGGACTAAAAAAAGACTTGTTTTGAACGAAACCAGCCTTGCAGAAAAGATCATCGTAGGATTCAGTGACCTGGCCTGGGGAACTCCCCTTCTGATCCTTCTGCTCGGAGGTGGACTGTTTTTCATGTTCTATTCCCGCTTACTCCCCCTGAGGTATCTCCGGCATTCCATTTCCATTTTAAGGGGAAAATACGATGATCCCAACGAACCGGGACAGATCAACCATTACCAGGCACTCTCCACGGCACTCGCTGCAACTGTGGGAATGGGGAACGTAAGTGGTGTGGCTCTTGCGATCACGCAGGGCGGACCAGGCGCCATCTTCTGGATGTGGGTAAGCGCACTGCTGGGAGTAGCAACAAAGTATTTTACCTGCACACTCGCAGTGATGTTCCGTGGTAAAGATTCCTTTGGCGAGATCCAGGGCGGACCCATGTATGTGATCGTGGAAGGACTTGGTAAAAACTGGCGGCCCCTGGCAGTATTCTTTTCTGTACTGGGAATGATCGGTGTTTCACCAATGTTCCAGGCAAACCAGATGACCCAGGTTATTCGCGATGTGATCCTTGTACCGGCAGGATTAAAAACTGGTACCGGATCTGACCTTATCACTGGGATCATTATAGCCGTGATCGTCGGACTGGTGATTTTCGGTGGTATAAAAAGGATCGGGAAGGTAAGCGGAAGGATGGTTCCTTTTATGGTCATACTTTATGTTGCATCCGTTCTGTTCATCATTTTTAGCAACCTTGACAGGATCATTCCCAGCTTCCGGCTTATTTTCCACGACGCTTTTAAGGCCGATGCTGTGCTGGGCGGAGCACTTGGAACACTTATAATAACAGGGGTAAGAAGAGCTGCCTTTTCCAACGAAGCAGGAATTGGAACAGCTCCCATGGCACATGGCGCGGCAAAAACTAACGAACCTGTAAGGGAAGGACTGGTAGCCATGCTCGGTCCAATAGTTGATACGATCATTGTGTGCACCATGACCGCCCTTGCTCTCATCATCACCGGAGCATGGCAAAACAGTGAAGCTGACGGGATAACACTTACAGCAAATGCATTTGAAATGGCCATTCCGGGATTCGGATCGATCCTTCTTACCGTATGTGTTTCCGTATTTGCCATTTCCACGATGCTCTCCTTCCCCTATTACGGTACCAAGTGTTTTTCATTCGTTTTCGGAGCAAAGTATTCCTTTATATACAAATGGCTGTATGTAATTGTGATCCCATTGGGTGCTGCCGCAACACTCGGATTTACCGTTGGGATCTTCGATGGGGCCTATGCCCTGATGGCTTTCCCAACAATGATCTCGGCGATATTGCTCTCACCAAAGGTCGTCAGAGCCTCAAAGGATTATTTCAGGAGACTGAAGGAGGCGAGGGATGAATTCTGATGGTCGTTACCTCCTTGTCTTCCATGTTGAGTCCGCCAACGGACAGGGATGAGCAATAAGCTGTAATTTTTATGAGGCATAGTAAGGAGGCAAAATACAGCAAGCAGCAGGTTCAGGTCAGCAGATGGATAGGGATAGGCACAGGTTGTATCACTGGCGCTAATATTCTTTGTTCAATAGCTGTTATCCAGCGATGTACACATTGGATAGATGTAGCATGCAATTCGCCACTACTGCAATTTGTCTGCTTCCCGCTTCAATTCTCTCAGGGTATAAGGTTTGGCAATGATTTTTCGTTTGTTGTCGAGCAGGAACATGCTTGGCGTTGCATAAACATTATAATCTTCCGCACTTTTGCCCTTCCAGGCCATCGGTTCGCGCGTACTGATCCATGGTGGCTTTTCAGCCAGGAGGTAATCCGTCCAGGCTGTTAACGAGGTGTCGATGGACACTGCGAAGACCTCAATATTCTTCGGTCGCTCAGTGTCGTACCATTCCCTTAATTTGGGCATTAATTTCTCACAATGCTCGCAGTAAGTGGCCCAGAATATAACCAGGGTATAATCGGATCTAAGCTCCGAAAGCCTTACCATTTTATTATTCGCTCCACGGATCGAAATATCTGCAGCAACCTGGCCCTCGGCCATTTTCCTGTAGCCCAGAACCCGCTGATAGGCCAGTTCAACAGCATCCGTGGTGCATGTTTCATCCACATAGGTATCAACAATGTAGGTCTGTATCTTCTCCATCCCAAATGATTCGAAGCCATCCAGGAGATACTCCACCACGAAGGTCCGAAGCTCCCTGTCGCCCGAAACATTTGCCATGATGATATCCACAGCTTCAATAAATGCATTTTCCTGGTCTCCAAAGCTAAATTCGGGATCCCGGTAGAGTCGCAGGTATTCAATGATCTTCCTGTTGTAAACCGGGGCATACAGCAATTCCGGGATACTTACAGGAGCTGCATCGAAGAAGTGTTCCCTGAGGAATTCAATTCTTTTTTCATTACCCAGGTAAGGGGAAACCATTACTGAACGGTAAGACCTGATGATCATGCCTGTAAAGCTGGATTGGTAAGGTGATGCCAGTTCCCTGATAAAAGCATCTCGATCCTCCTGTAACTTTATGAAATGATCCTTTGCCGCACGGTAGAAATCATCTTCCTCCG
>CAYSAH010000377.1:3906-4316 GCA_964428945.1 uncultured Bacteroidaceae bacterium
ATGAGCGGATACAAGGCACTCATTTTTTCTTCATAAAGGACCTCGAAATCCCTGAATTCACCGAGCAGCCTGTTCTCTTCTGAATTTTCAAAGGCCACCGTTTCCGAAAGCTGGTCGTAATCGGCATAAATCTCAAAAGATTCCCTGTTCCATACAAATTCAATATAGCGTGCATTGTCCTTTGCACCTTGCCCCGGCTGTTCAAGATCAATGCGGTACATTCCGGCAGGAGATTTTTCCTCAAGGTGGAAATAGAAGGAGCCATTCACCGAACGAATACTGTCTGTCAGCTTATATTCAGTTTTATAATAGTTTGAAAGATATACCATCCTGTCCGGAAGGTTTTGGATGAGAACCTCGACCTGGTAACCCTGGGCGGAAACAGCTCCCCACAGGAAGAAGAAAATTAT
>CAYSAH010000378.1:0-4302 GCA_964428945.1 uncultured Bacteroidaceae bacterium
AATGATCACTCATATACTAAAGACTGAGAGTATCGATGATTCAGGAACAGATTCGTAGAAGAAGGAGAAGAGTAAATTTTCCCCCGGATTAACCTTGCTGGATGTTGAGGCGATTAAGGAGACCCTTCCAACACTTAACCAGGTCAGTCCGGAGATCACGATGAATTCATATATAATAAAAGGAGGAAAGCGTGAATCTGCGAAATTGCTTGGTGTATCGAATGAGTATTTTGATATTTTCAATCTTCAGCTTGAGGAGGGAGCTTTCTTCAATGATTACCAGGAAAAAAATGGAATTCCGGTGTGTGTGATCGGCGCCAACATCGCTACTAAATTTTTTCCGAAGGAAGACCCGATAGGGAACTACATAAAATTCGATAAAGTCTGGCTGAAAATTGTCGGAGTCCTTGAAAAGACCGATGTTTCCCTGACCCGCTTTGAGGATATCGGGGTTAACGTGATGAACGATAATGTATATGTACCAGTAAAAACAATGGTCCTCCGCTATCAGAACAGGGCTTTGGTAGCCAGCAGACTAAAGACTTCAGGAGGGATAAGGATGGACCATATGTTCATCAGCTTTTCTACAACCCAGAATACTTCCAGTAACTACAACCAGCTCGATCGGATAATTGTCCAGGTGAAAGAATCAAATGAGCTTAATCCTTCCTCTGATGTGCTTTCAAGATTATTACTAAGACGTCATGAGGAAGTTCAGGATTTTGAGATCACGGTTCCCGAACTTCTGCTCAAGCAGGAAGAACGTACCAAGGATATCTTCAATATCGTATTGGGTGCGATTGCCAGTATTTCGCTGCTTGTAGGGGGAATTGGGCTCATGAATATAATGTTTGCCTCTGTAATGGAGCGGATAAAGGAGATCGGGACAAGACTAGCCATAGGCGCAAAGAAAAAAGACATCGTTGTACAATTCCTGGCTGAAGCCGTGTTGATAAGTGTTACCGGAGGATTAATAGGTGTTATTCTTGGGGTATTGTCCTCGGCCCTGATCACAAAGTTTGCAGGTATATTAACAGTAGTCTCTCCTTTAAGTGTAATTATTGCATTTTTTGTTTCAGCCTCTGTGGGAGTAATTTTTGGATACTCCCCGGCAAAACGTGCATCAGAAAGAGACCCGATAGAATCATTAAGGTATGAATAGACCTTTCATTGCAAT
The DNA here is from genome assembly GCA_964428945.1 of uncultured Bacteroidaceae bacterium. GTDB lineage: Bacteria > Bacteroidota > Bacteroidia > Bacteroidales > M55B112. Next base: position 1,178 of record CAYSAH010000378.1, read on the forward strand.
ACATATGAGATACTTAGCATTTTTTATTATATTATCAATATCTTCAACTTTTACCAGGGCCCAGCAGGATTCTTTGCATCTGGAACTTACCCTTGAAGACGTTATTGAACTTGCCAGGGAGCAATCCCCGATGGCTATAATGGCCCGGCACCAATTCAGGAGCAGTTACTGGGAATACAGGACCTATAAGGCCAGTTTTTTGCCGGCTTTGTCCCTGAACTCCACACTTCCTGATTTCAACAGGTCTATTGAAAGAAATATCCAGGATGATGGAAGTGAAGTGTTCGTCCCTTCCCACAGGATGAATACATCCCTTGAAATGGAAATGTCCCAGAATATAGGATTTTCAGGAGGAAATATTTTTATGAATTCGAGCCTGCAACGAATTGACAACCTGGGTATCAACCCCGACAAGACCTATCTTTCCTATCCTTTCACGATTGGATTCTCGCAGCCCATAAATGGATACAACGCATTCAAATGGGAAAAGAAAATTGAACCTGCAAAGTATGAGGAGGCAAAGAAAGAGTTGATCCATACGCTTGAACAGGTGGGCAACCGCGCAGTCGGATATTTCTTCGATCTTATACTTGCCCAGATCAACCTTGAAATTGCAAAAAAGAATTTCGCCAACAACGATACCCTTTATAATATTGCCGGAGGAAGGTACCAGCTTGGAACCATAGCTGAAAATGAATTGCTGCAGATGGAACTCTCATACCTCAATGCGGGAACTGCATTAAACGCTGCAAATATTGATCTTGAAGTGAAAAAGTTCCGCCTGCGCTCATTCCTGGGTTATAATGAGATGGTGGATATTGAACTTATTGTTCCAAGCGAGATCCCTGAAGTTAGCATCGATATGGCAAGGGCACTGCAGGAGGCCAATACCAATAATCCGGAGGTGCTGGCCCTGCAACGCAGGCTCCTCGAGGCAGAGCAGAGTGTTGCCCAGGCAAAATCGCAAAAAGGTCTCCAGGCGAATCTATTTGCCCTTTACGGTTTGAGTAAAAATGCCGACGATCTTGGCGGAGTGTATGCTGATCCCCAGGACCAGCAGCGTTTAAGGGTAGGTTTCGAAATTCCTATCCTTGATTGGGGACTTGGAAAGGGGAGATACAGAATGGCTCAGTCTGCTGAGGATGTTGTTAAGATCAATGTACTTCAGTCAAGAAGTGATTTCGAACAGCAAATTTTCCTGCAGGTCATGCAGTTCAATCTGCAGGATGACCAGCTCAGGATCGCATCAAAGGCTGATACAATTGCTGAAAAAAGATATGAGGTGACGAAGCAAAGATTCCTGATCGGGAAGATCGATGTTCTTGACCTTAATGTTGCACTTGAGGAGAAGGATGTTGCCAGGCGTGGCTATGTTCAGGCTCTCAGGAACTACTGGGATTATTTCTTCAGCCTGAGGATACTTACCCTTTATGACTGGATCAATGATGCAAAGCTTGAGCAGAATTTCGATGATATTTTGTTGAAGTAGTTTCGATCATCTTATTATGGCACTGCATTAAGCAGCCTTCAGCATCTCTTAAGTGCATGGCTCCACCCTTGCAAAAATTTATAATCCCTGCAGTCAAAGCAGTTGCCGGAACGGGTCCATCGACGATCCCTCATTTCCATGAAATTTCTGTTCCATACTTCCATAAAGTCGGATTCATAAATGTTTCCCTGGATGTAAGCATGATTGATATCAGGACAAGCAGAAATCGATCCGTCGGCAAGTACTGAGGCAATATTTATTTGCCCTGCAGAAGAATAATTCTTCCCTGACTAGCGCTTCATATGCCGATTTCACAGTCCCTTCTGCATACAGGTCATAATCATAAAAATCCTTGGGCATTCCATAGCATGCCTGGAAATCAAAGAGGGCAGTGGTGAAATTTAAAGTCCGAAAAAGTTCCGGAGCAGATTTCGTTTGAGGCGGGGAATTTTATTTATGCCTTTTTTTAATTACAGCAAAAATCATACGGAAGTGTCACTTTCGATACTTTTCTGTTTCACTGAAAATATGAAGAAAGATTTCCTTATCCGGTTCGGATAATTTAAGCCCTCGCCTTTCCATTACCAGTTCCATGGTCTCAAAAGCCTTTTCTGTTTTGTAGATTTCCATTCCGTGAGAGCCTCCCCAGGAGAATGAGGGGATAAAATTTCGGGGGAAACCTGCACCGAAGATGTTTGCGCTTACTCCAACCACAGTACCGGTATTGAACATGGTATTGATCGCACTTTTTGAATGGTCAGCCATTATCAGTCCGCAGAATTGCAGGCCTGTACTTATAAAACGGTTTTTCGGGTAGTTCCAGACCTTTACTTCAGCATAGTTGTTTTTCAGGTTTGAATTATTGGTATCGGCACCCAGGTTGCACCATTCACCAAGAACTGAATTACCAAGGAAACCATCGTGCCCTTTGTTGGAGTATGCCTGCAGAACCGAGTTATTGATCTCACCTCCTGCCTTACAAAAAGGTCCAATTGTAGTTGGACCATAGATTTTCGCTCCCAGTTTTATTGTGGAATCTTCTCCAAGTGAAAATGGTCCCCTGATGATCGATCCTTCCATGATTTCACTGTTCTTTCCCAGGTAAACAGGGCCGGATGAGGCATTCAGGGTAAAATATTCTCCTTTGAATCCTTCCTCAACGAAGACATTTTCCGGGCCGATCACATTAACAGTCTTGCTAAGTCCTGCAGATTTCCGTCCCCTGGTCAATAGCTCAAAATCGGCAGCGATCTCCTGTCCGTTCAGTGTAAAGATCTTCCAGGGGTAATCAACCAGGGAAACCGGTCGCTGAAAATCCAGGGCTTTTTCAAGTAGTTCGGGATCATCAAGGTTAAAACTGGCTGATCCGGTCTTTGCTGCAAGCAGGGTGGTACCTTGTTTAATGGCTTCCCCGGTGTTCAGTCCTGATATGGCTTTCAGGATGTAGCTATCCGGAAGGAGGGTCCCGTTAACCAGGATATTTTCTTCTGCGATTTTAACTTCAAATTTTGCCTGCAGGTATTCCTGGGTAAGAAAGGAAGCCTTTGTACCCAGTCTTTTCTCCCACTTTTCACTGATCTTCAGTATCCCTACCCTTAATTCAGCAGATGGTTTTGTAAAGGTAAGCGGCAGGAGG
>CAYSAH010000379.1:0-4288 GCA_964428945.1 uncultured Bacteroidaceae bacterium
CTTTCCGACCCGCAGGGCCGACCTGTCGTTAGCGACCTGCTCTCAGACATTCCCTTGCGCCTCTTCCCTGTCGGCAGATTGGACCTCGATACCGAAGGTGCACTGCTGATGACTAATGATGGCGCCTTGGCCAACTCCATTCTTCACCCCAGCTTTGAGGTTAAAAAAACCTACGAAGCTCTGGTCGCAGGTTCTCCATCATCAGAATCGCTCAAGCACCTGGAGCAAGGCATTGAAATCAAATCCATTCCATGATGCACTGAAATTCATACCATACTGCAAAGGAGCATTAATGCGCCCACTCCAGAATATCTGGAGCTGATACAGGTCATTGATCTTTCCGTCACCATTTGTATCAATGATCTTCAGGGTGCCGGGGAGGTTAAGTGAGTTCCCTGCATTTGGAGCCCAATATCCATTGTACAAGGGAGCAGTCTGGTAGTCCTCAATACTGGTATATACGCCATCATATTCGAAACCCCACTGTGCTCCCTGCAACCTTCCATTCGCGTTCATGTCATGCCACATTTCCCATGTGCTTCCATATTGGCCTCTTTCAGTGTATATCTTTTGAGTACGTGCATAGGTAATATTGGCACTAATCCCATAGAAGAATTTATTAACATGATTTTTATGAGAGATCATAAAATCATAGCCTTTTACCCGGTCGCTGTTCAGATTTTCCTGGGGGAATGTTCCTCCGAAGGTATTTGGTATAGAGACAATTCTATAACCGAGCAGTCCTGTTCTGTCCTTTTGAAATACATCAGCTGACATACTGAGTTTCCCCTTCCACAAATCGATATCAATCCCGATATCAGCAGTCTTTGACTTGATCCAGGTCAGGTTGTCGTTAATAACTCCTGGAGAAATCATTGCTTTGGTCAGGACACCATCATTGAACACGTATCCGCGATCAACATCCCCTACAGTATAACCACCTACGTATTGAAATGGAGGTGAATTCTCGGGATCTGCACCTATTATTCCATAAGACCCTCGTATTTTAAGATTAGTGATGGCGTCGAATTTGTTCTTCATAAAAGACTCTTCAGATATCCGCCATCCCGCTGAAACAGCGGGGAAGAGTCCCCATCTTTTTGCGGGTGCATAACGGTATGACCCATCCCTGCGGAATGCTAATTCAAGCAGGTATTTGCTTTTATAATCATAATTGAACCGACCAAGCAATGACATGAAGGCTGTTTCAGCCCGATTTCCTCCGTTGGATAAATTTGTAAGGTCAGCCTGGTCAAGGATGTCATTTGTATAGAGTTCATCGTATTGTCTTTGTGCTGCAAGGTAGTTCAGGGTAGTTGATTTCATTTCGTAAACCAGAGTAGCTGTCAACCTGTGGTTCTCACTAAACGTATTATCATAAAGCGCCTGGGCCTGGAAATCAGTTCTGTTGAACAGGCTTGCTGAATTCGAGTATGTGGAATTCCCGGTTGGCAATGTAGGATCATCTGTATAATAATCATATAGTGTATAAACCTTGCTTAAATGTGAAGCATTCCTCACATTTCCATCGTATGCTCCCATAACCTTAAGCTTAAGCCCTTCTACGAATGGAACTGTATACACGAGGTCAACACTTGTCTGGTATTGAGTGTCTTCCCACCTGTCATAACCCGATACATTTTCAGTCATAAGGGCAAATGGATTTGAATTTCCAGGTATTAGCGTAAGATGTTCAGGATTTGCAATCGAGTGAGGACTGTACCTGCGGTCTACGGTCATAATCGGTTTTAACAGCCAGAAGAATGTTCCCTGGGGCCCGTTATTTTTGTCATACCTGCCAGAAACATTAATATTGGATACCAGATTATCGTTTAATTTTACAGACAGGTTCGTCCGGAAATTATACTTCTTGTAATTCTGAATCCCACTGCTCAGGATGCCATTATTATCAGACCAGTTAAAACTTGAGTAGTATGACACCTTTTCGCTTCCTCCGCGGACTGAAATATTATGTTGCTGTTCGAGCACGACATCATTCATCATATTCGAAACCCAGTCATAATCCTGGTATCCAGGCTCGGTCCCCAGGCGGTATTTTTCCAGGAGATCCGGATCTGCAAAGGGCAGTGGGGCTTTTGAATTGGCAGCCATCTCGTTGCGGAGTAGCATTGATGTATAGGCATCCACAGTTCTTTGTAAAATAGTTGGGGAAGCCAGGCTGAAGTAACCCGAATAGGAGATTTTGGCATCACCTTGTGATCCTTTTTTTGTTGTAACAATAACAACCCCATTATCAGCATTTATACCGTAAATAGCTGATGTTGCATCCTTTAAGACAGATATGGTTTCAATATCTTCCGGATTCAGCCGTTCAAGTTCAGCAACACCATCCCTTGCAACACCGTCAATTACAATGAGAGGAGTTCCAAAACCCCTGATGCTCATCATGCTGGTAAATTTCCCGGGTTCTCCGGTTTGCTTTCGGATATGCAGCCCCGATATTTTACCCTGTAAATTACTTACCAGGTTATTACTCTTGGTAGTTAATAATTCAGGATACCGGATCTGGGTAATGGCGCCTGTTAGAGTTTCTTTGGGCTTTGCACCATATCCCACTACTACAACTTCATCCAGACCAAATTTCTCCTCCTCGAGTACAACATTTATTACAATGTTCTGTCCAACCGAAACCTCCAGCATTTTATACCCAATAAAGGTAAATTGAAGGGTAGCGTTATCAGGAACATTCGTCAGGGTAAAATTTCCGTCGGTACCTGTAATTGTCCCATTATTTGTCCCTTTAACAATTACCGATACTCCTGGCATAGCAGCCCCGGAAACATCTGTTACATTTCCGGAGACAGATTTTTGCTGCGGTGTACTTTCCTGGTTTTTCTCATCAGAATCTTTCTCAATCTTTATGTCCGCTGCCTCAGCTATATATTTTTCCGATGGTTGATCCAAATTAGAATCAACTGAAAACGGTTGGGCTGAAACTGGAAGATAAGTGGCAATGATCAATAAGGTTGCCAGTTTCATAATGTCCAATGTTTTTTTGAACATCAGAGGCATGCCACACCTTGGATATGCTTCCTTTCTTTTCATAAATTAATGTAGATTTGGTTTAGTAATTCTTTTTAATGCCCCGGTTCAGAAGTTGTTTAGCTTGATGATCAACTGGCCCGGTTTTGTATGCTTTAGTTTGAGTTTAAATCCATTTGATCAGTATTTTTTTTCAATCCTTGAGTTTAGTATAGCAATAATAGGCTTGTTTTGGAATTCAAAAATTCACCATTGTCTTTTAATTATGAGTTATTATTTATTGTCTGTATCTGGCCCAAATCAGAAATAAATTTGACATGAATCCTGATTTGCATTCGAAGGGCAGGAACTGTGTATGTGTGTATCAGATATTGATACCTGATAGCAAACCAGGGCAATGAATGGAAATCCGGTAAATACTTTAAATCACCTGCCGGAAAGAAGTATGGGCAATATTCTTTTAAATAGCCAGGATTGTATTCCCAACTTTTCCCTACTTTCTTCCAATTTCTGCAAACCGATTCGTAGTTTTGTTGTTATATAAGCATTCTGAATAAAAATTATCCATTATGAAATATGACCTTATCATTATTGGCAGCGGCCCCGGAGGCTATGTAGCTGCAATCCGTGCTTCTCAACTTGGGCTTAAAACAGCGGTGATAGAAAGAGAATCACTCGGGGGAATTTGCCTGAACTGGGGCTGCATTCCGACCAAATCATTACTTAAAAGTGCCCAGGTCCTTGAATATCTTCAGCATGCTGAAAGCTACGGGATTGTTATCAATGGAGAGGCGAAAGCTGATTTCTCAAAAGTGGTTGAACGGAGCAGAACAGTGGCTGATGGGATGAGTAAGGGAATTCAGTTCCTTTTCAAAAAGAATAAGATCGATGTGATCAGTGGTACGGGAAAGCTTAAATCGAAGGGCATTGTTGCAGTTACTTCCGGGGATGGGAAAGTTACAGAAGTTGAAGCCTCACATATCATCCTTGCAACCGGCGCCCGGTCAAGGGAACTTCCTAACCTTAAACAGGATGGTAAAAAGATCATCGGTTACAGGAAAGCGATGACACTTGACAAACTTCCAGCATCTATGGTTGTTGTCGGTTCAGGGGCAATAGGAAGTGAGTTTGCAAATTTTTATACCACCATGGGAACTAAAGTCACCCTGGTCGAATTCCTGCCAAATGTTGTTCCCGTTGAGGATGAAGAGGTTTCAAAACAACTTGAACGTTCATTCAAAAAGATGGGTATGACTGTAATGACCTCTTCAAGTGTCGAAAAAGT
>CAYSAH010000380.1:0-4275 GCA_964428945.1 uncultured Bacteroidaceae bacterium
AAACCATATTCGCCATGTAGCATTGCGCATACAGGCAGTACTCTTTTCTGGTCGTCTACGATTGCTTCCACCATCTGGGCAACTGCAGCTCCTGGTGCATACCAGGCAGATGTTCCCATAAGGCTTACCAATTCTCCTCCTCCCTTTCTCGTACGATCAACGATCTTATCAATAACAGTTGAACCGAGAAGTTCAGTAACCGGAATTCCATTTATTGAAGTATACCTTGGCAAGGGAACCATTGTATCACCATGCCCGCCTAAAAGCATAGCATTTATATCTTCCGGCGAAACATCCAGTGCCTCTGCAAGAAAAGCTTTGTAACGTCCGGTATCAAGTATTCCTGCCATACCAAAAACTTTACTTGGATCAATCCTGGCAGCCAGAAATGCAGCATAGGTCATCACATCAAGTGGGTTTGATACCACTATAATTATAGCATCAGGAGAATGAACGATTACTTTTTCAGTAACATCCTTAACAATTGCTGCATTGGTTTTTATCAGATCATCCCGCGACATTCCCGGTTTACGTGGAAGCCCGGAAGTAATAACCACTATTCCTGATCCTGCTGTTCTAAGATAATCATTCGTAACCCCGGTAACACGGGAATTAAAATGAAGAATTGATGATGTTTGCCAGATATCAAGTGCCTTACCTTCAGCAAGTCCTTCTTTTATATCAAGTAACACAACCTCCCTGGCCAGATCTTTCTGAGCAATGACATTGGCCGTAGTAGCACCGACATTACCTGCTCCGATTACAGTAATTTTATTCATTATTCAAGAGTTTTAAATTTGGTTTCAACATTGATTTTGTGCAGCCCTGCCAACAAATATAATAAATATAAATATCTGCATGTATGAATGTAGATTCTGAATCCATTTTTAGGATTTATATATTACTATAACATATTGAAAAATATGTTGTTTTGAACTTTTTAAACATAATAAATGAGCTTAAACCTGCTTGACTTTACATATATTTTAGTGTAACTTGTAAAACCTGAAGTAATCAGCACCCCGATGAAAACAGACCTTTCAAAATACAAGGAAGACTGGTACAAGGAAGATCCTGCAAAAAATATTTTTCCCGGACCGGTTATTACAATTTCCAGAGAACAAGGTTGTCCGGCAAAAAAAATAGCATGCCTTCTGGCTGATGAACTTAATAAAATAAAATCAAGAAAAGCAAAAGATCATCCATGGCGATGGATCAGCAAGGAGATCCTCGATGAATCAGCCAAGGCGCTGAACGTTGACTGTGACCAGATTGAACATGTGTTTAATTATAAATCCAGGAATGTATTGGAAGATATTTTATTGGCACAATCAAAAAATTACTACAAATCAGACCTGAAGATCAGAACCACAATTGCAAGGGTGATAAGGGAGTTTGCAAACAACGGAAATGCTATCATTGTGGGCCGTGGAGGTGTGGCGATCACCAGGGATATACCTAAGTCATTTCATATAATGCTGGAAGCGCCGCTTGAATGGAGGGCAGTCAGAACAGCAGCAAAATATAACATGACGCTTGACCAGGCAAGAAATTATGCCCAGTCAATCGATAAAAAGAGAGCACAATTCAGGGACCACTTCCAGGGAAAAGGAAACGATTATACCCGGTTTGACCTGAAAATGAATTGTATGACCCTCGAAGTCGAAGTGATTGTTAAAATCATTATAGGGTCAATTCAGGCAAGAGGGTTTGTTTAATAAAGCAAACAAATATTAGTGAGATCAATGACAGGAATAAATTAATATTCAAAGATTGCAAATGTGGTCTCTGGCTCATTATTATGAAAAGAGTGCTTTTATTTCTAATGCTTCATTTTTCAGTTACTAGTTTCTCACAGAATGTATCAATACCTGATACTGCATTCTTAAATGCACTAATTAGAATAGGCCTTGACACGAACAGGGATAGTATTATAAGCTACGAGGAGGTTTCCATGGTTAAATATTTGCCTCTTGGAGATTGGAGTACAAAGGGAAAAATTTCTGACTTGACGGGTATTGAGGCATTTGTTAATCTAAGCTCTTTGAGTTGTTTTAATAATAGGATTAAAAATCTTGATGTATCAAAGAATGGATCTTTAGTTAAATTGAGCTGCTCCCAAAATTATATTGACAGTCTTAATGTTTCTACTCCTAGCCTGGAACATTTATATTGTGATGATAATCAATTGACTAGTCTTGATATATCTGATTGTAGCCTATTAATTGATATCCTTTGTAACAACAATCAATTAACAAGTCTTGATATTTCAAATAATCCTATGCTCTGGATCCTGAATTGTGCAAATAATCGGTTGACAAGTCTAGATGTATCATCAAATGTTGGCTTAGCCGATCTCGACTGTTCAGGGAATTTGCTAACTAAATTGGATATTTCAAATAATAGACGTCTAATGACTTGGCTATATGGTGATTATCAAGGTTGTATAAGTATACAAAATATGCCCTCCCTGGAGAAAGTATGTGTTTGGACGATGCCATTCCCTCCTAATGGTCAAGCATGTGTTAGTACATCTGGCAGTCCAAACGTTTTTTTTACAACTGGTTGTGCAACTGGTATTCTTCCGGATGCGGAAACTCCTGAGTTGTCAATTTATCCTAACCCTGGTTCAGGCTCCATTAGTATTGATATCCCAGAATTCTTTGGAATCCTTAGAAGAGTTAACATATACAACATATCTGGAAATTTGATGGGAACCAAAGAATTACACCAATTTGATTCGCCAACTCTTACAATCAATTTAAATGAATTGTCAGTCTTTCAGAATGGGATATACATTATTGAACTTGTCACAAGTCTGAATATTTACGAAGGAAAATTATTGATTGACCTAAACACAAAAGTAAATCCTTTATACGGTCGGTACTAATCATTCTGCCCAAGGTTGAACTGAACCGGCAGAACCAAAGTCACATTACTTTGTCCTAAATTTAATTGTTTTACATCATCAGCAAATGATGTTAGTAACTACAATTTCCCCTTAATATACTTTTTCTTATTTTTAAGAAAATTTCAAAGGCATGAGAATAACTCTGATTCTATGTATTCTGTTCATCTTTACCATTCATTCGTGTATAAATCAACCCGCACCGGCAGAAGAAAATTTTGAATACCCGGAGTTTAAATCAAATAACGAGGGAATCCGGGAAGTTATCTATTCAATGTACCTGCCCACAGATATGGCCGATGTATTTAAAAAGTCGGGAACCAACTATGATCCTGAAATACCTGCTTCAATTGAGGATATTACCTTGTATACAGATCCTGAACAGATAGCTGTAATGCTTGGTGTATATGGTGTTGATATTACCTACATGAAACTACTTGGACAGTCTTTACAGGCTGCTCAATATTATAAAGCAATCGAACAACTGTCACAAACTCTCGGGATTCCCGGCTCTGTTTTCAAAGAGTCCTCAACACGACTCGAAAAATATTTCGGTAATGAAGATTCTCTTGCCAACGTTATCGAGAATATCTATCGGCAGACTGATCAGTTTTTCAAGGATAAGGGCAACCAGAACCTGGCAGCCCTGTCGCTTGCCGGCGGCTGGGTTGAGGCAATGTATATAGGTACATCAATTTTTAAGTCAGATAGTGGAAACCAGGTAATGGCAGAAAGGCTTCTCCAGCAAAAGTACTCACTAAACAGTATTTATACCATACTGAGCAACCACCAGGAATCATTGTATGTAAAAGGAAATCTTCTGATGCTGAAAAGGCTTCGCAAGGTTTTCGAAAAGGTAGATATAATGTACCAGAAAGAGGGTTTTAGTGTTGATACAACCCAGAAAAAATTGCAGGCCTACAATGCAAAGATCAGTTACGATGAAGTAACTATGGATGAAATTGAAAATATCATTGTACTTATCAGGAAGGAACTCATCCGTGTCAGTGAGCAGCTGTAAAATTTCATCATCCAATATTTTTAAAAAATGAAAAGGAATCTTCCGGTCATTTTCCTGGCAACATTTTTAATATCCTCAGCCAATGCCCAGATTTCATCCTCATTCGAACTAAGATATTATTCAAAAGATAAAGCGGCAGCAGGTGTCACTGATTTCAAGGGTGAAAATGAATTTCTGGACACTGAACAAAGGATCAATTTCCTTGAGGCCTATGCCGGAATAGCAAGCAAGTGGTTCTCCGACAGTTCCCTGAATGTACTGGTTAACGAACCGGCTGAGATCACCAGGTTCCTTAATGCCTTAAAAGAAAAACCATTACCAATAAAAAGAAAAAGAATTGTGCTCG
>CAYSAH010000381.1:0-4273 GCA_964428945.1 uncultured Bacteroidaceae bacterium
AGATTCCGTAATGCTTAATTATGCAGCAGGACCGGTTAACAATAACTCCCGCGATGCATTATCTTATGCTGGAACTTTGACATTCGATTTCAGCCCCGTATCATTAAGACTGGCTGGTACTTTTTCGGATATAAGACAAGATATTGTCAATAATGCCGAATCAAGAAACACCACTCCGATTTTAAGTCTTCTCAATCCAAGAATTGGAGAAAGAGATCTTAGTAACGGAAGTTTTAGTGCTAAAATAACTCACGTCATTTCTCCGAAAGTTTTTTATGAAGTAATCGGTGGATATTATATTGAAGATTTAGAGGACTATGATCAATACCTGAACGAAGATTACTGGAGTTACGGAGACAGCGTTGCTAATGCAAATGCCGGATGGGTTTGGGAAAGATCTCAAAAAGATATTGATGGGGGAAAAATTGGTAGATATCAAACTCCAACCATACGCAACGTTCTAGGTTTTGGATTTAATGGCTACGGCGAAGTTCCGGTTAATTATCAAAAAAGAGATAGAAAAGGCTTAAACTTTAGTGCCGCCATGACTTACTTCGCTGGCAAGAATCATACATTCAAATTAGGCGGTGAGTATCAGCAATATACTCTACGAAGATGGACAATAGCTGGGCAGGATGATCTGGCAAGCTTGCTGGATTCCAGATTGCAAGCAGATCCTAATGGAAACGTAGATGAAATTAAAAGAAGTTTGCTGATTTCCAATGGTGTTAATAATTATGGATACGATGTATTTGGTAACGAGATTGACGATGATTACGACGATCCTCTGACTTCATTCCAAGATGGCGAATACTTTGGTGCTCATCAGCCAGTCTTCATTGGTGCTTATATACAGGACAGAATAGATTTTAACGATATTATTATTAACGCTGGTTTAAGATTTGATTATTTTGATGTAGACAATTATGAATTAGTAGACCCTGCGATACCAGATGCCGGAATGGATCCCACAAGCGGCGAGTTTATTGCAGAGGGTTGGAAAAAATCCGAGACAACTCAATATCTAAGTCCACGTCTTGGTATTTCATTCCCCGTAACTGATAATACTGTATTCCACGCTCAGTATGGTCAGTTTGTTCAGCAGTCAAGACTGCTTGATATATACCAGGGATATTACAGAACCAGCTTCGAAATAAAAGGTGGTTTCTTTATTCCTTCCCCGGTTGGCAAGGGCATCGACCCTTCAAGAACAACTCAGTATGAAATTGGTTTCACCCAGTTGATTGCTGAATTCTTATCTGTTGATATAACAATGTATTACAAGGATGTTAAGGATCAGGTTGTGTTCATATCTCAGGACACTGATCCGAGTTCAGCATTTCAATCCTATAGTACACTAGCAAATGGCGACTTTGCTACCACAAAAGGTATAGAACTTACTTTCAATATGCGCAGATTCCAAAGAATAGCAGGCAATGCCTCTTTTGCATTTCAGGATGCCCGGGGAACTGGCTCGTTTCCAAATTCAAACAGAGGTATTGTAGGAGCTCCGCTTGAAAACAGGGCTTTTGTTCCTCAATATGTATCGCCTCTTGTTTTCAATAACTCTTTAAGAGGTAACTTTAATATAGATTATAGGTTCGGACCTAATGATGGGCCAGGTGTTCTTAACGACTTTGGTATATCATTACTTGCTGTATTTACCAGTGGACATCCGTACACAAAGGGTACAGGAGGTGCCGACCTTGAGGGTGATGCTCGTAACCGAACTCCTGTCGAACCTTTAAATTCATCCACAACTCCTGCTACATTCCAGGTCGATCTTGGTATCGATAAAACGATTACGATATATGATCGGCTTGCAGCTAATATTTACATACAAGTAACGAATTTGTTTGATGCTGCAAATGTTGACAACGTATTCTTAAGAACCGGTTCTGCAACAGATGATGGATTCATTTCGGATCCTGCACTAAGGCAGCAATTATTGGAAACATACGGAGCTCAATATGAAGACGTTTATAGAGCTATAAATATAGATTATGCAGAACAATGGAGAAATGCAGGCGGTGCTGGTGGCGATGGTGGTGGTGTATATCAAGGATTAAATGCTTATATGTATGGTCCACCACGATCAATCGTACTTGGCTTAAAATTGTCATACTAACTTAATATGTATTATTTATTAAGAAGGAGTTTAGAAATATGAATCTCAAATCAATTAAATACCTGAGTATATTTTTATTGCTCGTAGCTTTTGCTTTTATGGAGGTAAGAGCTGAAGGTGGCGACAAAAAGAATAATACTCTTAATAAAATTACAGGCTCTCCTGTATATAAAAAATTCAATATAAACAGAATCTCCACCTTCTTTAAAAATGATGGCGAGTCTGATATTAACCCCAACGGTAATTCCGGATTTGAATACCCGAGAAGAAGCGGTAAAACTGCGATATTTCAGGCGGGTCTCGTTTGGGGTGGAGTAGTAGACGGACAAATTCGTGTTGGTGGTTCTTCTTACCGACAGAGTACTGTTCCAGGTAAAATATTAAACAGCGGAGTACCTGTTAATCAATTAATTGCCGAAGATCCGAATCTGGATAATGTAAGAGCATTCAGAGTTAGACCAGATTATCTTACAGGAAGCGTGCAAGCAGAGATTGACGATGGCGAAGGAAGCGAATCTGAAATCCGTGAAGCTTATGAAAGAGACTGGATGGATTGGCCTGCAGCTGACGGCGCACCCTTTGAAGATGTTGATGGTGATGGAGTTTATAATCCTGCCGTTGATATTCCGGGAGTACCTGGTGCTGACCAGACAATCTGGTTCGTATGTAATGATACCGACCCAAATCAATCCTTGTTCTTGGCAGGTGCTAATCCGATGGGTATCGAAGAACAGGTAACTGTTTGGGGATACAATTCTGCTGGACCATTAGGCAGTATGTTGTTCAGAAAATTCAAGCTCATTAACAAGAGTGATACGGACATTGAAGATATGTATGTAACGATGTGGAATGACCCCGATCTTGGAGATGCAACAGATGATTTCGCTGGTTGCGATACACTCCTCAGCATGACATTTGTTTACAATGCAAATCCCACCGATGCAACTTATGGCAGCAATCCTGCAGCGGCTGGATTTGACTTCTTCCAGGGACCAATTGTTGACGGTGAACCCACTGATACTGCAATATTTAATGGACAATACGTAATCGGAAAGAAAAACCTTGGAATGACTGCTCATTATTTCTACATAAATCCCGATGCAATTTACAGAGATCCTACTCAGGGTCAATATCAGGGAAGTCTGGAATGGTATAACTTTATGCAGGGAAGAGTTGGAACAACTGGTGATATTTTCCCTGATCCTTATACAGGTGGAACCACTAGATTTGCTTTGTATGGAGATCCTGTAACCGGTACTGGATGGATAGACGGACTGCAGCATCCGGCAGGAGACCGAAGAGCAGGTATGGCATCCGGTCCATTTACTATGGCAGCAGGTGATACTCAGGAAGTAGTGGTTGCAGAAATTGCAGCACAAGGTTCTAGCAACATTGGTTCGGTTTCTTTATTGAAAGCTTATGACCAAATTGCGCAGGATGCTTACGATAAATTCTTCGTACTTCCTTCTCCGCCAAGAGTGCCGAATGTTAGTGCAACAGGTCTTGATCAGCAGGTGGTCCTTAACTGGGGTTTTGATGTCGAGCGTGTCGATGAGACAGAATCTCTGAACAAAGAAAACTTCACATTCCAGGGATATAATGTTTATCAACTACCTGACCCAACAGCAACTAAAGAAGAAGCTGTTCATATAGCGACTTTTGATCTTGTTGATGGAATTAAGGCTGTTCGAGATAGAACAGTTGACCCTGTATCCGGTGAAGAAGAAATAGTAGTTGTTCAATTCGGCGGAGACTATGGTATTGAAAGATCAATCACTATTGATAAGAATTACTTGACTAACCAGCCATTAAATAATGGCTCAAGATATTATTTTGCAGTAACCTCTTATGCTGTGTTTAACCAATCAGGTGAACCTGATCCCATACAGGTTCCTAACAATCTTGAAAATCCTTTTATAGTATTCACGGTAGTTCCTCAATCTACTGACCCGGGTGTTCAATATGGAGAAGAACCTGGTTCTGAACTTGATATCGAGCATACCACTGGTCTTGCAGATGGGTCACCAGTTGTAACGGTTGTCGATCCAAGTGCAACTATTGGCCATGAATATGAAATGTTTTTCACATCACGTCAGGAAATCAGAGACGAAAATGGTGATTGGGTTCCCGCAGCTACCATGATGA
>CAYSAH010000382.1:0-4257 GCA_964428945.1 uncultured Bacteroidaceae bacterium
TGCGGAATAATTTTGTAAGGATGGGTTATACAGAAGCTATAGAAATATTGAAAAAGTCGGGACAGCGCTTTGAATTTCCGGTTAAATGGGGATTGGATCTGCAGGCTGAACATGAAAGATACCTTGTTGAAGTGGAGTTTAAGCGACCGGTAATACTTACAGATTATCCCGCCGAGATCAAATCTTTCTATATGAAGTTGAATGAGGACGGAAAGACAGTCAGGGCCATGGATGTATTGTTCCCAAAAATAGGAGAGATCATTGGAGGCTCACAACGTGAAGAGAACTACGAAAAACTTGTGACCAGGATGAGAATGATGGGGGTTCCGGAAGATGAATTATGGTGGTATCTTGAAACCCGTAAATACGGAACAGTTGAACACAGTGGTTTTGGATTAGGTTTCGAGCGCTTACTTATGTTTGTAACAGGAATGAGTAATATAAGGGATGTGATTCCCTTTCCTCGCACACCAAAAAATGCAGAGTTTTAAAGCATAGATGATGTTAAAGCAAAGACTTCAGCAAAAGCTGCTTCAGAAATTGTCGCCACAGCAGATCCAGATGATAAAGCTGCTGGAGATCCCTGCCGTGCAGCTGGAGCAGCGTATCAAGAAAGAACTGGAGGAGAATCCAGTACTTGAAGAAGGGGCTGAAGAGAGCATGAATGATGAGGAGCAGGATTTAGGTGATGAAAGCATCGATCAGGATGAGTTTTCTCTTGAAGATTACATGGATGATGATGATATTCCCACTTACAGGCTAAATGCTCAGAACTATTCCAGGGATGATAAGCAGGAAGAAATTCCATTTTCAAGTGGCAGCAGCTTTCGTGAACAATTAAGCACCCAACTTGGACTCAGAATACTGGACGAGCAGCAATTACTGATTGGGGAGTATATTATTGGCAATATTGATGATGATGGCTATTTGAGAAGAGAACTGGAATCTATTTCAGACGATCTTGCATTCACATATGGACTTGAAACCACCTATGAGCAGCTGCATGAAGTACTGATGATCATCCAGGATTTTGATCCGGCCGGAGTAGGAGCCCGAAGCCTTCAGGAATGCCTGATCCTTCAGTTGAAAAGAGAAGGATTGGACGATCCGGATAAAGAAACAGCCTTTAAGATTCTGAAGTTTCATTTTGATGAATTCACAAATAAACATTACGATAAGATACTTCTGAGGCTTTCAATTGCAGAAGAGCAATTAAAAAAGGCTCTTGAGCATATCGTTAAACTTAATCCAAAACCGGGAGGCTCTTTTGGTGACTCACAAACAAAATCTTTTCACCAGATCGTTCCTGACTTTGTTCTGGAATTAAATAACGGGGAATTGGATTTGTTTTTAAATTCCTCAAATGTACCTGAGCTAAGGTTAAGCCGGACCTACTCCGAGATGCTTGAATCCTATAATGCCAATAAGGAACATGCTTCCAGGGACGATAAAGATGCAGTAACTTTTGTGAAGCAAAAGCTGGATTCTGCAAAATGGTTCATAGATGCAATCCGGCAAAGGCAGAATACTCTTCTGCTTACGATGGAGGCGATCCTTGAATTCCAATCCGATTATTTTATTGAAGGGGACGAGACCATGCTGCATCCCATGATCCTGAAGGATATTGCAGATATGACTAATCTCGATATTTCAACGATATCAAGAGTGGTAAACAGCAAGTATATTCAAACCCATTTTGGTATTTTTGCGCTTAAATCATTTTTCTCCGAAGGAATGCAAACCGATAGCGGTGAGGAGGTCTCCACAAGGGAGATAAAGAAGATACTGCAGGACTGTATCGATAATGAAGATAAACGCAAACCACTGACTGACGATCGATTGGCAGCGATATTACAGAAGAAGGGTTATCAGATAGCAAGAAGAACCGTAGCAAAATACCGTGAACAACTTAATTTATCAGTTGCCAGGCTGAGGAAAGAGCTGTAATTCTCTACGGATATGGAAAAAAACCTGGCTAAGATTATCTCCTATATTTTCCATCCTCTCCTCATGACTTCCCTGGGTATGTTTATCCTGTTCAATTCGGCAACCTCATTGTCAGTATTACAACCAGAAGTTAAGCGGATATCAATGATAGTAACAATACTTTTTACCTTTGTTTTCCCTGCTTCAATGATAATCATGCTCTACCTTACAAGGGTTATAAATAGTATTGAACTTCAGGAACGAAAAGAGAGGACGCTTCCAATTGCTTTGACCCTAATAATGTACCTGTTTACTTTTTTTATAATGAAAGGTATCCCGCAGTTAACAGGAGGTCATATTGTATTCCTGTTTTGTCCTCCGGCAGCACTTTTTATTGCCCTTGTTATCAACAATTTTATAAAACCAAGTATACATATGTTAGGTATAGGAATCCTTATTGGAGCTTTATTAATCCTGATAGTTTTCTACGGGGCTGATATCCAATTCTTATTTATAGGTGCGGTGTTGGCAGGTGGAACACTTGGAACAGCAAGACTCGTATTAAACTTACACACTCCCCTGGAAATCTTCAGTGGATTTACAAGCGGATTCCTGGTCACAATACTTGTTATGGCTTTATATATTCTCTGAATTTAGCCTGAAATCTCAACGACAAAGCCCATTGATTCTAACTTTCTGCCGATCTCATTTAAGCTTTCCAGCGAAATTTTTTCTAATGATTCCAGCGGAGTATCTCTCTCAAAAGTGTAAATCATTATTTTAGAAGGAGATATCTTCTTATAGGCCAGGAATAGCTTATCCAATTCTGAATCTGTTGAATTGTCGATCAATTTACCCTTGAAGCTTCCCTTAAAGAACAGGGTTTGAATGATTAGTCCTTCCCCGAAATCAGAAAGATGGTCAATGACAGTATTAATTGAGCTTTTACCTCTTGGTCTGTTAATTAACTGGTAGCTTTCCTCTATTGCTGTATCAAGTTTCAGGATGGGTTGGTCAATCTTTTTCAATGCTTCTGTAATTTTTCTTTTGTCAAGGTTAGTTGAATTTGACAAAACAGCGATCCTTGCATTTTTGCACAGCCTGTCCCTGATATCAAGTGTGTCATCGATTATTCCTGGAAAATCGGGATGAATAGTGGGTTCTCCATTTCCCGCAAATGTAATCACGTCAGGAGCTTGTTTCATTTCGAGTATTTTATTGCAAAGAAGATCTTTTACTATCTCCCTTGAGGGTAAATCACTGCTTGAAACATCGTTATTACATGTCCATCCGCATTCACAATACAGGCAGTCGAAATTACAGAACTTCTTATCTACAGGCAGAAGGTTTATTCCCAGGGATATGCCAAGCCTTCTAGATTTTACCGGACCGAAGATTATATCGTTAAAAAGAAAAGTTGCCATATGCTATAGGATTCTTTAAATATTCGGAAAGTATTTATTCCCTGAAATAAAATCTACTTCTGATTGGGTTTTTTAAATCCCGGCTTGGAGGGGCCAGTGGAATCCTCTTCCTTGAAATCTTCCTCCTTTTCTAACATAAGGTTTAGCTGCATAAGGACTTCATCATAAACCTCATCGAGTAATGTGGGATATTTGCTATATGCTTCTATTGTCGATTTAAATATTTTATGATCGATACCATGTTTTTCCAATATTGAACCGTAAAGATCAATACTGTCGACAGGGTTGAATTTCCGGTAATATCTCATATCATTTGTAATCCCATCCATCAGGTACATTTCAGTAAGCACCTCCACCAGAACATTTCTGGGCATTACATCTTTTCCTGAAACTTGTTTTTTTTGTGAGCAACCTTGTGTAAATATTGCAACAGTGACAAGAAGAAGAATAAATTTAACCGGGTAATTGGATCTACTTGATATCATTAAACCTGTATCCTATCATTAATTCGTGGCTTCCCATATTGTACTTCCTGAGATCCGTAATACCAAAATCATAGGCATAGCCAAAAATAAATTTGTCATCATAATTATATCCCGCCATAACACTGATTGCTTCATGAAATCTGTAACCAGTTGCCAGCCAAACTCTTTCCATCCATTCTACTTTCGCATTGACCTCAAATCTCAGCTGTCTTGGAGCAGTTACTTTTACTATTGCAGATGGCTCAAGGACCCAGTCTTTATCAACTTCAAATCTGTAGCCTCCTGTCAGGTAAAAATGGCTCTTTAATTTATTCAGTCCATTCTTCTCATCGAAGATCTTGAGCCTGTTGTTGAATAGCTGTGCTGCCGAGAAGCCCGCATAGAATTCATCCCCGTAAAGGTAAACTCCAGCCCCGGCATCA
>CAYSAH010000383.1:0-4253 GCA_964428945.1 uncultured Bacteroidaceae bacterium
TTGTATTGTCCGGCTTAAGCATGGATGGTGAATAGGATAGTCCGGCAAAATCAGCGATTATTTTCAATATATGCTTTGGGTAAAGTGCAAGCTCTTCATATCCAACTTGCAGGGGTGAAATTCCCATTTTTCTGATAGCGGCGCGAAGTTTTAAATTTTCAAGGAACCATCTTAAAATAAAGTAAATGACCGGTTTTCCTGTTGAAAGATGCCTTGAATAGCTCCAGCTTCGAATGTCCCTGGTAAGAAAGATCAGGCGTAGATCATGATTATCGTTCAGATATTTAAGGTAGGGATAGCTGTTTTTGGATGAATCTACAAGGGTGATCTCTTTCCCGTAAGTTTTTTTTAGAAGCAGTAGAATACTTTCAATTTTAGTGTTAATATCTTTCTTTCCATCGAGGAGTGCAGGAACTTTTTTCCAAATTTCACACTTATCAGCTTTTTTGCCGCAGGAGCAAACCGAAGTATAATGTTTTTCCCTGGTCTGATCATTCAACAGGGTTTTAAGTTCACCCAGGCCGACAACATTCTGCAGTGTCCCGATCGACATATCCAGTAGGGTTGACCCGGAATGGCCTAATCCGGCTATATAGATGATTTTTGACATTATAATTTCTTAAAGGAATCAGAAATTAAATATAGCTAAAGTTTTTAGATCTGTCGGAAGTTGGCCGACAACAGGACTGGATCGGATCAATAAATACGGATGGGAAGCAGGTCAGGGCTTGGTCCCAATACTCAGATCCTGACCTGTAAGGATCCAAAGAAGGTTCTTCCTGCAGCTGGAAATCCTTCCGCAAGCTCATACGATTGGTCCAGGAGGTTTTCAATGCCGGCTTTCAATTGCAGCATTCTGTTTATCCGGTAAATACACTGTAGGTTAAGAGTGTAAAAGCTGCCTGCTGTTGTGCCGTAGCTTGTGCTGTATCGATCAGACATATATCTCATATTGACAGATCCTCCAATCTTCTTGAAAGGGAGAATCTGCAAGGTAAAAGACAATTCATTTTCTGGAATATGAACGAAGAATAAGTCAGGTTCAGTAATGTTTTTCATTTTGATAAAGGTATAGGAAGCCTGAAGTGAGGCAAAGCTGCCCATTTGCAGATCAGCCCCCAGTTCGATTCCATAAGAGAGGGCTCTACCTGTATTTTTTGCCTGGGTCAGCATTGAAGACGTATCGTAAACCGCCACAATAGCGTCCTTAAGATCGGTATAAAAAATGGCACTGTTAATCTTCAGATAATCACCAAATGATCCATTGTATGTAACTTCAAGTTCATTGGCTTTCTCACTTTTAAGTTCGGGATTGGGCAGCCCGGTTCCTGCCCTGTAGGAATAGCGTTCCTTCATCGTTGCAAACCTGTCTTTTTTATACGCTCCGATCACAATGAGATGACCCTCTGCAGGAGAAAAATGCCCGGCTATCTGAGCGGTGATCCCTGGAGATTTACTTACAGACATCGGCGATATTGTGGAATCAATCGAATTGTAATCATCTGCCACAAGACCTTTCCTGGCTGCAAAGGCGAAACTTCCAATCAGCTTTAATTTATTGCTGAACCTGTATCCACTTTCAAATCCCGTTGTACCTGTAAGATCACTGAAATTCCTTTGTGCTTCGCCTAAATTATATTCTGCATGATGGTCATTTTTTACCTGGCCGGAAAATTTAAGTGTATAAGCAGGAACCGGTGAAATGGTGAACTCAAAATTCGAACCAAGTGAATAATCTTTGTAAATGCTTGTAAATGCATAACGCCTCGTCTGAGACGTATAAGTGTTATCGTCAAAGCTGTCTAAAGTATTTCCGAAATCATCGTAATAGGTTCTTAAGGTCAGGAATGAGCGATCGCCAGTACGCTTTTTTGCTATAAAATAGAGGCTGTTTTTGTGCCATTCAGGCCATTGCCAATAACGCTCCTGCTGTCTCGTATCCCTCCCCGAATATGGAGGGATCCCTTTTTCACTGTGCTGATATATATAGTTAAAAGAATACTCATCCGATGCATTGGGAGTGAATCCCGCCTTTACACTGAGGTTGAGATCATTGAACCAGGAATTGTCACGTTCATTTCCACGTTCAGTCCCGGGCAGATTGGTAGTATCAAATTTTGCCGAAAGTGGATAGAAATCCTGTTTTTCACTTGAAAAATTTCCTGAAATGTAAAATTTCCCAAAGTTACTGCCGATTCCAAATGAAGTTTTCTCCCTGTTCCCGCTGCCATAGCCTGCTGATGCCAAAAATTCAAATTTTTCCTTTGGTCGCCTGTTAACAATATTTATTGCTCCGCCGAGAGTTCCTGTTCCAAACCCAATTGCTGTAAATCCCTTTGAAACAGATAGCTGAGAGCTGCCTGTCAAAGTTATTCTTCCCAGGTCGAGGTAGCCGTCGTAAGGCATGTATACAGGTATCCCATCGATAAATACAGGCACATTTCTGATATCAAAGCCCCTTATTGAAAGCGATGCTTCACCACGGGCCCCAAAATTTATAAGGTGAATCCCGCTGATTACGCTGGCAACAGAAGCAGCATCTGAAGAAAAAAAGACCGAAGGAGAATCAGGAGTTAGCGTTTCCGATCCAGATACAGTTACAACGGTGACTTCTCCAAGTTCAATTTGTCTGGTTAATGTATCAAGGTCTGAATTTTGAGCTGAAAGTCCGTTGAAAGATGCCAGGAATACAGCTAAGCAGATGGTTCTAATGTACATAATCAGGGTTAGTATTTCCGATATAACACAAAAGGAATAACGGTGTGCAAAAATATAAATTCCTATTACAATAAATGTTTACAGGCTGAGTTTTTTTGCTTGTTCAGATAAAAAACCAGCAGTATCCCGGCAGAGGGTTTCGTATTGATCCAATACTTTCTGTCCGAAGTTGCTGAGTATGGCACGACCTCCTTTATTTCCTCCACGTGATAGGATGACCAGAGGTTCTGGAGCATTTTTGTTGAGTTGTTGCACACTGTACCATGCCTTTCGGTATGACATATTCATTTTAAGTGCAGCCTGGCTTAAAGAACCGGTTTCACGGATCAGCTTCAGCAAACTGGATTTACCGGGTGCAATGAATGCAAGTCCTTCATATTCAAACCATATCCGGCATTTAACATCAATTCCCATGCAACAGTATTTTTCAGGGATAAACTTAGCTTAAAATTTTCTGAATAGATTCAATGCAAGTTATTAATCGATAAAAAATGCCTTTAAGAGCTGCAGTTTTCTCTGTTCAAAGGCACATCATATTAAATTTATTCTTCTCTCTTATCCCTTCTGTCCTCTCTTCGTTCTCTCCTGTCTTCTCTTAATTCTCTTCTGTCCTCCATGAGCTCTTTCCTGTCTTCAGCGAGTTCATTTTGTGTATCTTCAATGTCATTTTCCATAAGCTCGGCGAAACGATTAAGAATTTTAACCTGGGGAATATTATCTATATCTGCAGGATCGTCTTCTAATAGTGCCCATTGCATGAATTTCTCACAAAGTTTTTCCTGTTCCTTTGCGCGTTTAACATATGATTCCAGGTCCCGGCGATCATCAATTAGGTCTTTTATATCATCTTTTTGCTTGCGCCTGTCATCCCTGAGAGCCCTGATGCTATTCGTATCTTTTCCAGGACGGAATGTAAGGTCCTGTGTGCTTTTATTCAGATCCTTATCTGAATTTTTTAGTTCTTTACTGCTTCTTTTTTCCTCCCTGGCCCCGGAATTTGCTTTACTGCGACTCTGTTCTGTCTCCCTGTTCATATCAGCAACAATGGAAGTTCTGATCTGAGTAAGTTCATTCATATTACCCGTGAGATATGCAAGTTTATAATCCCTGATCCTGTTCCTGAAATCTTCCAGTTCCCTTGTATCTCTCCTTATCTGATTTTTCGATGTTCCGATCTCGATCCTGTTTTCTGCCTTTTCCAACCGGTCCCTTCCTACCTGGGCATTCAGTCCAGGCGATATCAATAGCAACACTATCCAGGTATAAAATCTTAAGTATGTTTTCATTACTTTTTCTTTTATTTATTTTGAACGACCTGGTATCCCGGGAACGTTCAAATAATAAACTCAAATCCTGGATATAAGATTGTGCTATATATGATTATTCCGGACTGGCCAGTCCTGAGAAAGAAGGTTTTAAATTACTATTTGATAAACAGTTTTGAAACAGAACGAAGATGTTAATTTAAAAAAGAGCCTGGACTTCGTCTTTGATGCGTTGCCCTGAATATACCCATTCAGGAAATATATTTCAGT
>CAYSAH010000384.1:0-4202 GCA_964428945.1 uncultured Bacteroidaceae bacterium
AGAATCGTGGGTATAAATCCAAAAACATTCCTCAATATTTTCACGAAATAATCTGCATAGAACGATCTGTTAGCGACTGTATCCGGCCGACTCCCCTGCCAACCAGCCTGTGGAATATGCGATCTGGAGGTTGTAACCGCCGGTTTCTGCATCGAGGTTGATGATCTCTCCAGCAAAATAAAGGCCCCTGACAAGTTTTGACTCCATGGTTTTTGGAGATATTTCGCTTGTATTTATTCCACCGGCAGTTATAATGGCTTCCTTAAAGCCTCCATGTCCGGAGACTACGAAGCGGAAGTTTTTCATCAGGTAGCAGATCTGTTTTCGTTCCTTCGACGACACCTGGTGACAGTCCTTAGCGGGATCCATCTTCAGGAGATCAAGGAACACAGGGACCATGGTGGCGGGGAGCCAGAAGCGGAAAATATTTCCCAGTTTCTTCTTGCCGTGCTCATCCAGGTCGCGGATCAGCCGGGCATCCAGCTTTTGTTCATCCAGTGCCGGCTTCAGGTCTATAATGATCTCAAGCTTGTTCTTTTTATTTAATTCATCCACTGCAATCCTGCTTAAGGTAAGGATGATTGGCCCTGACAAGCCAAAATGTGTAAAGATCATCTCACCAAAATTTTCCCCCGATTTTTTCCCATTTACCCACACGCTTGCGCTTACATTTTTCAGGTTGAGTCCCTGGAGGCGCTGTGCAGTGTCTCCTTCGGTTAAAAGTGGCACCAGTGCCGGGTAGGCCCTTTCGATCTTATGACCGACACTTTCGGCCAGTAAATACCCTTCGCCATTCGATCCGGTGGCCGGGTATGATTTTCCGCCAGTTGCCAGGATGAGTGAGCGGGTATGTAATTCCTGCCCGCCGGAACGTACACCTGTTAAAGCATGGTCCACAACAAGCAATTTCTCAACCCGCTGGCCGCAGCGGATTTCAACTTTGTTTTCTTCGGTCCATTTCAGGAGGGCCTTCAACACATCCGCTGAACTGTTTGTTGCAGGGAAATAGCGACCCCCGCGTTCCAGGGTGCTTTCAAGTCCATATCGTTGGAGAAGATCTATGATATCTTCTGAAAAAAAATGTGAAAAAGCGGTCCGAAGGAACCTTCCATCGGGATAAATATGCTTAATGAATTCAGGAACCGGGGCAGCATTGGTAATATTGCACCTCCCCTTCCCCGTAATTAAGAGTTTTCTGCCCGGCTGACGCATTTTTTCAAGTACCAGGACCTTTGCCCCCAGCTCTGCAGCCCTTCCTGCTGCCAGCAGTCCGGCGGGTCCTGCTCCGGCAACGATTACATCATATGTATTATCCGGGTTCAATGATTTTAAATTTCTGGCAGCCAATTAATGGATTCTTATCACGATACGCCGGAAGCTTGTAAGTGAGGGAGAACCCTTGTCGCTTACCTCGCAGACCAGGTGCATCTCATTCCCCGCCTCACCTTCCGGAATTTCAAGCGCAACATCAGGCTCGTCGATGGGCCACATTTCCGGGCACTGGTGAGCCGTTCCGGCTTCAGGGTAAATCCACCAGCTGAAGCTCAGTTCATCCTTATCGGGATCTTTTGTGCCAATGGTGTTTATGGTTAAAGATCCACCCTCCGGAACATCAACATAGACCACATTCTTTGAATCATCGCCATTTATAACAACATGAGGGGCATGATTCACCTCGTCGGGATCCTTTATGCACCATTCCATCCTGTTTTGAAATTCAGCCTGGAAATAAGGCCTCCAGCGATACACTGTTGCCCTTGCCTCTATATCCCCGCCTGCAAAATCATCCCCGTCCCTGTAAAAATTATGGTCTGAAAGAATAAACCTGCCTCCCCACCCTCCCCATTCAGGGTGAGCAGCATCCTGTAATCCATTTTGAAGGAAATAGAACCATGAAGGAGTATCTCCTTCTTTCATTGCTCCGTGCGGATTTGGTGCGGTCCATGTTTTCGGGGGATAAAGGGCCCCAAGCGCACCATGCCCTGTCCGGACATTCCTGTCCAGCCATTCGAGGGAGCTTGTGGATTCATCTCCGCCAAGGTACATTCCCCTGTAAGCCCCTTCCCTCTTGTCCACGCCCTCCGGCGCTTTCGCCAGGATGTAGAACAGTTCCGGGAAAGAGGTATTTATATACTCATAGATCCCATCCTGGTCATTTATGTCATAGATCCTCAGTCTTGATACCAGCTCCTGGAAGGCTTCAAGTGAATTGTCGTTTTTCAGGCGCCACAATGCCTGCACCATATCGGTCTGACCTCCCCATATTGAAACATTGAGAAGCTGGTCGGAACCCGTGAGCTCTTCAATGATCCAGTCTGAAGCTTCTGTATCATGGCCCTCACCAATGAATTCAAGTCCCCGGTGGGGATTTCCCTTTTTTACTAGCGAACGGAGATGGCCGGCCGAGGGAAAGCTTTGGTCATGTTTCAGCAGCTGGGGCAATACCTTTTCGTAGGCAGCAATATGCTTCATTACAAGTCCCGGCTGAATGGTATCCACTCCAAGCTCTCCCCTGGTTCCTGATGCTGATACTATAATTCCTGAAATGTCAAACTCATTTGCATAGAGCAATAACCTGGTAAGCGATTGCGCATCATCCGGATCGCCCCCGATATCAGTAGTAATAATAAGGCGTGGTTTTTCACTCTCCTGGCCGTCTGCTGTCTTGCAGGAAATGTTCAGCAGGGCAGCAGCAGCAAAAATTATAAGGGATCTCGTACTCATCATATGTGTATCGTATTCTTTAAAGGATCCTGCAGGCAGCAGATCGTTCATCTTCAGTGATCCTGATCAATCCCGGTCCTAAATTACCTGTTTTCACAAGTTCATCGAACTGAGTGTCACTTTTTTTAATTATCGAAGAAAATAATAGTCTTCCCATTAAATCATAATATTCGATTTCGACCTCCCCAAGGTAGTTGCTGGTGTATCGCAACTTTACCGCTTCGGGATCAATGGATCTCATAACACTTAAATTGCCGATATTATCTCCTGTCCGGACGGGCCATACTGTTCCGGGGGTCAACTCTTCAGCCAGTACAAGCAGGTTGTAATCCGAGGCATCTTTCCATGCCTCGTTATACCCGTAATTATCCCCTTCGGCAATGTCGAGTTTTGCCGGATCACCTTCATAGGTCCCGAAAAACATTTCCCGCATATAGACCGCTGTATTATCGGTTTCACAATAGGCAAGCGCCAATCCTATCTCTTTGTTCAGCACCAGTTCTGCCCTGGATCCTGCTTCATTGTCTGCCTCATAGGTATCCTTGTAAACAACAAGTGAAAACTCCCAGTAATATTTTTCTCCGTCAAAGATCAGTATTGCTTCAGGGAAGTGCGAAATATATTCCGGGCCAAATGAATCTGCCCAGCTTGTGCCATCGAGGTCGGCTACTGTGAAATCAGTGACGGGATAACCCTCCATTGGAGTGTCGAGCGGAGTAAGGTGATAGGAAAAAGCATTCTCCGCATTGGTTCCCCAGCTGCCGTCCCCGTCAAATACGTGAAGTCCCCCGGAGTTATCTTCATCTATAAAGACCTCGATCACGTCATTGTAATGGTTCGTATGCAGCATTTCAGAGAATAACTCAATAAGTATATCGTCTGTGATCTCGACAAAAAAGTAAAGCAGGTCTGTTTCACCTGACCAGGCGACCTTGAAGCGGCCATAATAATCAGCAGAATCTACTGTTTCCTCCCAGTCCATCCATACAAAATTAAGTGAATTCCATGGAAGGGCTTCCCACACCAGGTCCATAACTCCATCGATCACCGGGACAGATTTAAACTCCCCTGCCCTGATCACAGGGGCATCGGGATCCGAGGCAAAGATAAGTTCGGGAAGGAAGCCCAGGCAAAGGGTCAGTAAAAGAATTCTTGGTATATTTCTCATGAATCAGGGTGCTGAAGATTTTGAAAATATAATGAATTCCCGAATATACACAAACCTCTGCCTGTGCACAAACTCTCCTTCCTGTTTTCAGGAAAGGGGCAGCAGGCTGCTGGTTTTTTTTGGTCCACAGATAAACACAAATAGGACACAGATGAGCAGCAAGCTGCTTTTTAAATACAAGAAAGTTATGATCCGGCCACCTGCGAGAGTACTTAGGAGTACTTAGGAGTGCCTGACCTTGATACCTAATACCTAATACCTAAAACCTGATACCTAAAACCTGATACCTAACACCTGATACCTAACACCT
>CAYSAH010000385.1:0-4183 GCA_964428945.1 uncultured Bacteroidaceae bacterium
ATATACCGTAATGATGATAATGATCCGGAGCCTGTATACGGGTGAGAAGCTCTCCACCCGGTGACCAGAGAGGGTGAATATAGGCCGAGCGTTTATAAATTTCATCCACCCCTTCAGGCGGCATTTTTTCAGATTTCCTGTAACTAAGTACCGGCTGGCCATTATCGGTGATCTTCAGTTCATCTTCATCCTCAGTAAGCTTAATCATAGATTCATTCTCCGGTACGCGCTTCCTGTTCACCCTTATAAAATAGCTCCTGCTGTCACCCATTTCCAACTTTCCCTCTGCTTTAAACCAGATCAAAAGTCCGGCTGCATTATCATCAGCCTGAAAGGGAATCTCAACAGGCCCGTTTTCAGTCACCTCAAATAAGGTCATTGATTCCGGGATCTCCGTAAAAATTGAATCCAGTTCAACACTTACGGGGCAATCCAGGTAATTTTTGTCCCCTGCAGTGAGATTAAAATGGAAATCCTCACTTTGTGCACATGAGAACAACAAAAGGGTAATGAAAATGCTGCCTAAAAAGATTTTCATACGGTTTTATTTATTGTATCAATGAAGGACTTAATGTTTTCGGTACTGACATCGGGAGGCATGCCTCCTCCGCAGGACCAGATGATGCGGGATTTGTCGGCTACTTCCTGAACCATCTTAACTGTTGCTGCTTCAACTTCCGCAGGGCTAAGCGCCGCGAGGACATCCCGGGGTGGCAAGTTTCCAAGCAGGGCAATATCGTCACCGGCAAGAGCCCGAATCTCGTTAATGCTGTGTTCGAAAGAAAAATTATAAAGATTAACCCCCATTTCTTTAATGAAGGGGGTGCTTACAATACCATTTGCATCGTTATGAAAGAACCTGATTTCGGCATCAAAAGAGGAAAAGATCTCCCTGATGTAAGGAACTGCATATTCCTTTAATTCCGGTTCCCCGATAAAACCAACAATATCATCAAGCAGCAGGATCCCGTCAATGGACGGGAACATTTCTTTCTGGTACCTGATCCATCGTACCGAAAAATCAGTAATGATCCGCATGAATTGATGCATCTCTTCAGGCTGCAGCATGATCGCAAGCATAAGTTCTGAGGTTCCCATCAGGAAGGAGGCAATATTCAGCGGGCCCCTGGCAACAGCGAATTTTATTTCGTGGCCGAGATCATTGATCATGGGTTGCATGGTCAGCAGCCTTTGTATCATGAAAGGCAACAGTCCATCCGTTGAAGGATCGGGAATTTTGAGATTTTTAATGTTCGAAAGGTCGGTCATGATGCGGTCGGCATGCGGAAGTTGTGATTTCTTCCAGATACATTTCGCGCCAAAGGCAGATGGCTCGGTGCACATTCCGAACTCCGACCAGAACCCTGGCAGGAACAGTGTATCAGGGAACATTTCAATTGCCCTCTTGTTTGATTCAAACCAGAGCTTTTCGGAACTATAATATTCAAGATGGCTTGCCCCGAACCAGCCCGGGATCCAGGGACTGTCGATTATAAATCCATTAACATGTTTCGTTGTCTTCCTTCCATTTATAACATCCAGGAGGGCATTCCATTGCTTGCTTGTCATTCGGCCTTAGTGTAGTTTAGTTGATGGTGAAAAGTAGTAAAAAATGACCGTTATTCAAAACCACTGATAAAGCACATTGATGAACGATTTCCTGAATCCGGGATCACGCTTCGAGGCAAAAACTGGTTCACTGATGGCTTCAATACCCTGCACCTGTCATTCCCTCTCATAAGCTTTGAGGCATTCCGGACAGAGGCAATCTGTATAAAGACTCATGATCTCCGTCATCTCTTTTTTATGGATTTGGACTTTTTCGCACCAGCAATCATGATCACCTTCACAGGTGAAAGGATCTCCACATTTTTTACATTTCTTAATCGCCATGTTCAACGGGTCATTTTAACACTTACATTATTTATCGGGCCACCCATCGGAGGGTTCATTTTCCTGATGGTTACAGTTGCAGATTTAACCCCTTCAAGCTCCTGGTAGATAGCATCAAGGATTCTTTTGCCTATATTTTCAAGCAAATGTGACTTGTGATTTTTCATTTCGTTCTTAACGATCCTGTAGGCAAGCTGGTAATTTACTGCATCCTCAAGCGAATCGGATTCAGCGGCTTTATCCATATCTGCTTCCATCTCCAGGTCGACCAGGAAACGGTTGCCTACTATCTGTTCCTCTTTATAGTGCCCGTGGAATGCATAAAATTCCATCTTTTCTATCCTTATCAGTCCCATCTGTTCAGTGTTTTATTTCAAGAGTATAAAAATACCTCTAATAAATACAAATGTAAAACTTTATTGTCTGTCAATTCAGAGAGGAGGAAGCTCTTTCCGGTTTACATTCCAATCACTGTTGATTGTAAAACCCTCAACAAATATTGCTATTTTTGTACCCTAATTTAAAGCGCCATGTCCGACAAGCCCTTAGAAATCAATGAAAAGAAGTCTCTTAACTTTATTCATGCTTTTGTAGAAGAGGACCTTCGCGAAGGAAAGAACGAAGGCAGGATCCATACCCGGTTTCCGCCGGAACCAAATGGTTACCTGCATATCGGGCATGCCAAGGCCATTCACATCGACTTCGGAACAGCAGCCAGGTACGGAGGGAAATGTAATCTCCGCTTCGATGATACGAACCCGGTGAAGGAGGATGTTGAATATGTTGATTCAATAAAGGAGGATATACGCTGGCTGGGTTATGACTGGGAGGACCGTGAATTCTATGCCTCGGACTACTTTGGAAAATTGTTTGAATTTGCACTTGCCCTTATAGACCGTGGTTTTGCATATGTTGATGACCAATCTTCAGAAGTGATCGCTTCGCAAAAAGGGAGCCCTTCTGAACCCGGGGTCGAGAGCCCCTACAGGATTCGCAGCGCACAGGAAAACAGGGAGCTCTTCCTGAGAATGAACCAGGGTGAATTCCCCGAGGGGTCGAGGGTACTGCGGGCAAAAGCAGATATGGGCTCTCCCAACATGCATATGAGGGATCCTGTTATTTACAGGATCATAGAGCACCCCCATCACCGGACCGGTTCATCCTGGAGAGTCTACCCCATGTATGATTTTGCACACGGACAGTGCGATTATTTTGAAGGAATAACGCATTCCCTTTGTACCCTGGAATTTGAGGTCCACAGGCCCTTGTACGACTGGTTCATTGATCACCTGAAAAGCGGAAATTACAGGCCCAGGCAGATCGAATTCAACCGCCTGAACATTACATACACGGTGATGAGCAAGCGAAAGCTCTTGCAAATGGTTCAGCAAAAAGTGGTGAAGGGCTGGGACGACCCCCGGATGCCGACTTTGAGTGGTTTGAGAAGAAGGGGATATACTCCTGAATCAATAAAAAATTTCATTAACAGCATTGGTTATACAAAGGTTGAAGCATTGAATGATTTGTCGCTGCTTGAATTTGCCGTAAGGGAGGATCTGAACAGAACAGCCCCGCGTATTATGGCGGTTCTTGATCCGCTGAAGCTTATAATTACCAATTACCCGGAAGGTAAAAGTGAAGAACTGGAGACAATAAATAACCCTGAAGATGAATCCATGGGCAGCCGCATGATCCCCTTTTCAAGGGAGATCTATATCGAACGCTCTGATTTCATGGAGGACCCTCCGAAAAAATTTTTCCGCCTGGGACCCGGGTCTGAAGTACGCCTGAAATCGGCTTACATTATTAAGTGTGATGACTATAAAAAGGATGCCGAGGGTAATATCATTGAATTATATTGCTCCTACGATGAATCAACAAAAAGCGGGGCTGAGCAATCAGACCGAAAGGTTAAGGGAACCTTGCACTGGGTAAGTGTTGCCCATGCTGTTGAAGCTGAAGTAAGACTGTATGATCGTCTTTTTACAGATCCTGAACCCGACGGCCATAAAGACAGGGATTTCATGGAATTCCTGAATCCTGAATCCCTGCAAGTCATCAAAGGGTATATTGAACCTGGAATCCTTTCGTCAAATGCGCTGGACCATTTCCAGTTTCAGCGGATAGGCTATTTTAACCTTGACCCCGACAGTAAACCCGGCAAACCTGTATTCAACAGAACTGTGGGGCTAAGGGATACATGGGCAAAGCAGCAGTAAATTACAGGCAGGGATCATCATCCACCCAAATATTCTTCCATACCTCAACCAGGAAGGTTGAAACTTTTGCA
>CAYSAH010000386.1:0-4177 GCA_964428945.1 uncultured Bacteroidaceae bacterium
ACTTAGGTTGATTTTCAATTCCTCTTCCTGCCGGAGAAGTCTTTCTGCCTGTTCCTGTGACTGGCTGAGCAGCCTGGCAGTTCTTTCATTGGTTCTTACAGCAAGAAGTGTTGAGGCAATACTCTCAGCAAGCTGATCAACAAAGTCCAATTCATGTGCCTCCAATCCTCTGAATGATGCCAGTTCGAGAATACCGAATATCTCCTCCCTGATCTTTAAAGGGACAAGCAAAACATACCTGGGTTTGGTTTGCCCTACTCCGGAGATAATGTCACTGTAATCCTCGGGAATTTCGTTGATATAGATCTTTTCCTTTTCCAGGGCACAGGTTCCGGGAAGACCTTCACCAAAAAGAAAGGTCTTTTTTAAATATTTTCTCCTGTCATAGGCATAGGAAGCGCTTGCCTCAAGCTGCTGCATTTCTACAGGGCTGTCTGAGGTCAGAAAAATAGCCCCCATTTCCACCTTCAGGTATTTTACAAGCTTTTGAACGATCAGGAATGAAAGTTCGTTTACATTCTCTCTTTCGGAGCGAAGAATTTCAGAAAACTGGGCAATGCCTTCAGAGGTCCATTGACGTTTCAGGTCCTCTTCCTTGCGTTTACTTTCTTCAGTTTTGATCTTATTGAGACGATCGGCCATTACCTTGATCTCATTCCCGATTATGTCACTTTTCTCAGGTTCATAATTTTCAACCACCGATCCTTCACCAATTGTTTTTAGGAATTTTATCCTCTCCTCCTGCTTGTCAATAAAGCTGTTCAGACTTTCCGATATGGCGACAAATTCGTTGCTGGCAGTCAGATCAAGCTTCTCTGCCCTGCTCCCTTTTTTCAAAGCAAGTATAAAATCAAGCAATATCCTTAGGTTCCGGTTAGTGCTGATAACATTTAAGCTGATGGCCAGGGTGATCGCGAGAATGCTCAGGAATATAACTATAAGCAGGTTAATTGAATACTTCTGTTGCTTTCTGAGGCTGCTCCGGTCGAATCCTTCCTTCAGATCATTTCCGGCCTTTATAATTTGAGAGATATATTCTTCATGCAGAAATTCTATTTCTGAAAACAGGTCATTGGGCGATGGTTCTTTGAAAAGTTCATCAATTTTCTGAGCGAGTTGATATGTATTGGAAAGAATTTCTGCAAGTGAGCTGATCATCAGGGAGTCGTCTTTTATAAGGGCATTCGATTTCAATCCTGATAACCCGGATGAGAATTGGCCTATCCCCGATAATATTTCGTTTTGAAGACTTTCTTCAGTTTTGGTCGAGTCAGAAAAGGAGAAGGCAACTTCATGAAGGTGGTGATCAATTTCAAAAATATCGATCAAATAGGAAGAGAATTCCTTTTCCAGCCTGGCGATCCCGGAAATCGAATTCATCGTATGCAAAAAGATTGACCCGGAAAGGAGAGTGATGATGATTATATTGAAAAGAATGATCAGAAATCTTTGCCGAACTGATATGCCTTTTGAGGAATTCATAATTGCCCGTATCTTCCGTTATAAATTTCGTTTTATGTAAAAATAGTCCTCTTTATGAAACAGTTCACAACATTGCCCGATAATTGATTCATGCATGCCGAGGACCAGTGCACCATTATTTCTCATGCTTCTGTGAAACAGCTTGAGTACCTTATTCTGTAGTTCATAGTTGAAGTAAATGATAACGTTTCTGCAAATAATGATATCAAAATTTATAAGGAACTGGTTTTCATCCTTAACAAGGTCAATTTTTTTATAAACTGGTTTTTTACAAAGGAAATCAAGCATTTGTATTTTGTCCTTAGCCTCATCCATTTTAAAATACCTGCTGAAAGGAGCATATCCTCCTTGCTGATCGCCTGTGGGAAAAAGCTCATTAAAGTTATCAATATATTCCCTGTTGAAGCGAAGACGGTAACTTCCCCTCCTTGCTGTTTCAAGTACGTCAGTATTTAAATCGCTTGCGTAGATGTAAGATCTTTCAAGCAGATCCAGCTGATCGAGCAGGATCATCATGGAATATACTTCCTGCCCGGTGGAGCAGCCTGGATGCCAGATATGGATAGAGGAATGTTCGGCGTACCTTGGCAAAACCTTGTCGCGTATACTGTTCCATACCTTGATATCCCTGAACAATTCAGTGGTATTTACTGTAATTTTTTTTACGATCTCTTCAAGTGCTATTCTGTCTGAACTTATAGTGCGGATAAGCCGTTCAATATCTGAATCATATTCTTCCAGAACTTTTGCCAGCCTCCTTTTAAGGGAATTAATCGAGTAGGCGTTGAAATCATAATTTGAGTTTTCAGTGATTGCGTTCTGAAACTGCTTTACATCATTTTCTTTAATATCCAGATCAGTTTTTGCCATAGGAAATCATAGTATCTGTAAAACTAGTGATTAATCGCTTAACAACAAAGGTTGCCCATATATCGAAAAGTTAAGTAACAATGGCTTTGTGCCGCTTAATTTTTGAAGGCTCACTTTTATATATATCTTTGAAAATTCCAACGCTGATTTTATGACTATTGGTGTTCTGAAATATCCCGGGGGTCACGGTGATGCCGAACTGATCCATGTTCTGAAACATTATTTCGGGAGGGATGTCAGGGAATTATGGTACAGGGAAAAAGGTTTTGAGGACCTTGGCACTCTTTTTATCGGTGGTGGATTTCCTCTCTTGAATATTTCTTCCTTTGAAGGCCTTTTAACAGAATCCCCTGCTTTAAATTACCTGAAAGAATTTGTTGCCAGGGGTAAGCGTATTGTAGCATTTGGAAATGGTTTCCAGCTTTTATGTGAAGCTGGCCTTCTGCCGGGATCCATTCAAAAAAACACATCCGGCAGATTTATAAATAAGCAGGTATTCATTAAACCGGAAAATCACTCAAATCTTCTGACTTCAGGTTTGAAAAATACTGAAGTCCTGAGAATTCCAATAGCAACAGAATTTGGAAGGTATGATGCAGATGAAGAGGTTCTTATGAAGATGCGACAGGAAGGCCAGATCTTGTTCAGGTATTGTGACCATGAAGGAAGAATAACTGAAGCCATCAATTATACCGGGTCAAGGGATAATATTGCAGGAGTTTGCAATGCATCCAAAAATGTATTTGGCATGATACCTCAACCCGAGAGGGCCGTTAAGGAGTTCCTGAATGATGCAGATGGCATGACGATCCTGAGGTCTTTCCTTCAGCAGGCCAGGAATTGAAAAATCACATGCCTCTATTCGTTTATCCTGAAGAAGATCGTGTTTTCGAAAAATTCCATTTTTACAGCATCAAGTGAAACCAGGTTGACCAGGATCAGCTGAAGTATTCTTTTTTTCATTGTAAGCATGCGCCTCAACTGCATTATATCCGCCTTTTCTACTGAATGAAGCACCTCCAGGACTTTTTTTTCGTTCTCAGTATAAGCAATGAAGGTTCCCAGCGCTCTTTTTTCTCTTTTCCATACCTGTAAGAGGATGTAGTCTGCCAGGTAATTATTGTCATCAACACGGTGGTATGCGAGCCATTTGTTCTCCTCATCAAGTGCAAAGTGTGGTTTTTCCGGGGATGTTTCGATCACGACCTCAAGGATGGTCTTTCCGCCGCAGATCCTCCTGAAACTCTTAAACATGATTTCAGGCTTGCAATACATGGATGCAGCGGCATCGATCATATAAAATTCCTCTTCTGACCGGATACCGGAGATACGGCCATTGTCCTTTACCCCGATCAGCAGCCTTCCTCCATCCGTGTTGGCAAAGGCAACAAGGGTTTTCGCGATCTTACGTGCGCTGGTGATCTCAAATTTAAAATCCTGCTGCTGGTGTTCCCCTTCTGAGATCAGGTCCGCTATATATTTCTCGTCGGTAGTCATTACAGAATCGAAGATAGTTAATTCCTCACTATAAAAAGAGGACTTTTTTCTTAAGTTTTTTTCGGACGAAAGCCTTATGATTTCAGGCACATGCTGATGCTGAATCTTCCGGCGCGTGTTATTGAACCTTAACTTTCCTAGGTTTTTTTCAACTGAATTATTACCTTTCAAGCCCCGAACCTGTTTTGGGCAAACAAACAATTAACTATCAATTAATAAATACTAAATGATTATGAAAAAACCTGAAAAATCGCAGGCTACAAATTCTGTTTCAAGAAGGAAATTTGTTGCTACTTCTGCTATGGCAGCCGCCGGGATCACCTTTTTG
>CAYSAH010000387.1:0-3933 GCA_964428945.1 uncultured Bacteroidaceae bacterium
TGCAGAGATAAGGCAGCAGCTTTCAAGGTAGTACCTTCTTCATGTGCTTTCTTTGCAATTTTTGCAGCCTTCTCATAGCCGATGTGCGTATTCAGGGCCGTGACCAGCATCAGTGAATTGTTAAGGTTCTCCCTGATCCTGTCATAATTCGGTTCAATTCCAACAGCACAGTTTTCATTGAACGACATGCAAGCATCGCCAATAAGCCTTGCTGATTGCAGGTAATTATAGATCATTACCGGTTTGAAGACGTTCAATTCAAAATGACCGTTGCTTCCACCGATATTGATGGTCACATCATTTCCCATAACCTGCGCACAAACCATGGTCAGCGCCTCAGCCTGTGTAGGATTTACCTTTCCAGGCATAATTGAGGAACCGGGTTCATTGGATGGAATAATGATCTCCCCTATACCACAACGTGGTCCTGAAGCTAACATACGGATGTCATTCCCAATTTTCATAAGGCTCACGGCCAGTGTTTTCAGGGCTCCGTGTGATTCCACAATGGCATCGTGTGCGGCCAGTCCTTCAAATTTATTGGATCCTGTGACGAAGGATAGTTCTGTATATTTTGCAATATAGGAAGCAACGAGCCTGTCATAATGTTCCGGTGTATTTATCCCGGTTCCTACAGCAGTTCCTCCAAGTGCAATTTCAGAAAGGTGATCAAAGGAAAATACAAGCGCCTTCAAACCATGTTCGAGCTGTGAGACATAACCTGAAAATTCTTGTCCCAGCGTAAGAGGTGTGGCATCCATCCAGTGTGTCCTGCCAATTTTTACAATATCCATGAATTCGTCTGACTTCCGTTTCAGGGTATCCCTGAGTTCTTTTACGCCTGGAATTGTATATTCCATTAGCGCCTGGAAGGCAGCAATATGCATTGCTGTTGGAAAAGTGTCGTTGGACGACTGTGATTTGTTCACGTCATCGTTTGGATGTATCAGGCATTTTCCCTCTCCAAGCTTATTTCCCAGCAAGACGTGCGCCCGGTTTGAGATCACCTCGTTCACATTCATATTTGATTGGGTGCCCGAACCAGTCTGGTAAATTACCAGGGGAAACTGATCGTTCAGCCTGCCCTCTATGATCTCGTCGCAAACCTGCATGATGATGTCTGCTTTCTCTTTAGGAAGCACTCCCAGATCCAGGTTGGCAGCTGCACTGGCTTTTTTCAGATACCCAAACGCACGGATGATCTCTTCCGGCATTTTGACATTCCCAATTTTAAAGTTATTTACTGAACGCTGGGTCTGAGCTCCCCAATACTTGTCGGCAGGTACCTGTACCTCGCCCATGGTGTCTTTTTCGATACGATAGTTCATAGGATTGATAATTTGATCCTAAAGTTAAATAAATGGAGAGGATATAGGTGAAAGGCGGTAGTTTTTTTAACGTTATTCATTATATAGCCACTGAGTTTGCCCCAGGCAATAACTGTTGTGCTCCTACTTTATGAGGGCACTTTGTAGACCAGGGGAAATTTTAATGCTTAATTTGAAAGGTTTTTTCCGGTACACAATCAGCGAAATCTATTCTTCCGGTCAATCCCGTCTTGCACCTTGTATCTTGTGCATAGTACCTTGTGCCTTGCGCCTCAGGCCTTGCGCCTCACAATCTGACACCTGATTCCTGGCACCTACTTCTAACTATTCATACAACATCATCAATGCGGTTATGTAGGCCATCTGGTTGGTACCATATTCGACACCTACCCCGCACTGGCTAAGATCTCCAAGGATGAGTGCATTGGTAGCTGAATCTGATGTCCAGGCTGCTACAATATCTGCTGCATTGGCGTTTAATGTGCTCGATACAAGTGTTAGATCATTTGTGCCACCAATTTTGTCATGAATAACCGTCCAATGTTCATCAATCCCGGAAGTTCCAACATCGATGGTTCCAAACGACATCTTTGCACTATAGATCTGTGCTTCTTTTACCATTACAAACTGGTGAACGAATGGGCCGTTAAGACCATTGGCCTCCCTGTGTGCCTTAAGCTCGTTATAGATCTGGGATTCTATTGTTTTAATATTTACAAAGGGTTCAGGTTCCTCGCAGGAGACAGCGCAAAAGCTGAAATATAGAAGGACAGAAGCAAGTGTAAGAAAAGATCTTTTCATGGCAGTGGTTTTTTGATTACTTCTAATATAAGACCATAAATATATAACAATGGTTGTAAGTTTTTTCTTAATCGGTCTATTTTTGACAAGCTCTGTAAGGACGCACATTGAAATTTGGTGCGATTCCAAAGAACTATAGTCATTTTATTCGGAGTTCTGTTATAAATCATTTAGTCAGCAGGAAGTTTTTCAATGGAACTATTCGAATCATTAAATCTTCAAACTATATTCCACTTACTCACACCACCCTTTGATGGACTTACCAGGCTGGAAACTGAATAAATGATATACCCTAATCCGACTTCCGGTCGGATAGGTTCAACGCGGCGGTTCAGGAACCGGAGTGATTATTAAAGATTGATTCCTGCCTGGCCCGATCTGAGTCCTAATGTATCTTCGTACAGTCTATACGTTCTCAATCCTCCCAGATTCCCTGACCAGTAATCTTACTTCCCTTGTTTACCGGATCAGCATCCAGGATAAACATTCCCCTGCCGTGGGTTGCAATGATAAGCATGTTCTCCCGGGGATGGATCTTCAGGTCGTGCACATAGGTGCATGGGAGGTCTCCCAGGATCGACCATGAGCTGCCGCTGTCAGTTGAGACGTAAACCCCAACATCTGTTCCAACGAAAAGTATTTGCTTATTTTTTGGGTCCTCACGGATCACATTAACCGGCCCAATTGGTATATTCGCTGAAATATCCTCCCAGGTATCCCCAAAATCCTTTGATCTCCAAACATATACAGCGGCATCATCATCCCTTCTTCCGGTTTGAGTAACGTAGACGGTCCCCATTTCATAACTGGAGGCGACGATCCTTGAAACCCATCTTTCCGGCAAAGGATTTTTTCGGATATCCTCCCAGGTTTTCCCGTCGTCTTTTGTTCTCCACAGCCTGCCGTCATCGGTGCCGACATAGAGTAAACCCGCTCTGAAAGGCGATTCGTCTATGGCAGTGATGGTCTGGTAGCTGATGTCTCCCTGTTTCGAGGGATCGTTATAGCTTAGATCGGGACTTATCTGTTCCCATGTATCTCCCAGGTCCGTTGATTTCATAACATATTGTACCCCGTGATAGACGATATCATGGTTCAGGGGAGAGAAAATAGTAGGGGCCATCCACTGTCCCCTGAGATCCGCTTCTTCCGGGTAGGTGGAGGGTAAGACATATTTCATATCTCCCGGATAGCCATCGACAGTTGCCTTGGCAAGTTTTCCATAGAAAAGGGAGGCCAGGATGGTATTGTTGTCACGGGTATCCACGATGTGCGTGCTGCCTTCAGCTCCCAGCGTATATTTCCACTCTGTGGGACTGATCTTGTCCCTGCCCCTGGAAAGGTCTATTTCACTGTAGAAACTATGGTGATCCTGGATCGATCCGTACACACGCGGAGGATTCTCAAAGTCGAAGGCAATATTGTAAAACTGGGCAAGCGGGAGCTCTTTGATGAGGCTGCGCCAGTTTTTTCCCCTGTCATAGGAAACACTGATTCCCCCGTCGTGAGCGGAAAGAAGGTAGTCGGAATTATCGGGATCGATCCACAAGCCGTGATGATCGGCATGGATGGATCGTATCGCTGTAAAGTTGCTGCCACTATCGAAGGACTGGTTCAGCCATATGCCGAGAGAATATATCGTGTTCTCGTCGTTTGGGTCCACCCTGATCTGTCCGAACACCCATCCATAGGTAGCAGAATGATTTTCCATGAATTTTTTCATCTCGTCTGATGCACCGCTGGTCTGCTTCCATGATTCTCCGGCATCAACAAAGCTTTCATATACATTCCAGTTATGACTGGT
>CAYSAH010000387.1:3943-4173 GCA_964428945.1 uncultured Bacteroidaceae bacterium
TAGATCGTGGCGCCTTTGATAATGTCCTTTTTCGGCCGGCCGTAATTATCGAGTTCCCCTTTTTCGGCCTTGTATGCCAGATCGTAATTATCGACCAGCAGGTAAAGGACATCCGGATTTGACAGTGAGTTATCGATTCCCATCCTTCCGCAGTACCTGGATTCCGGCAGTCCGTTCATGATTTTTTTCCAGGAATTCCCGCCATCGACAGATTTCCAGACGGCATTGTT
>CAYSAH010000388.1:0-4168 GCA_964428945.1 uncultured Bacteroidaceae bacterium
TATGGCTGATCGCGAGGCCGAACATACCCCCGCGGTCATGTAGGCCCTGTTGAATCGTATGCCTTCGGCGGCCAGCTTGTCGATGTTGGGGGTCGGGACCGTGGTATCGCCATAGCAGCCCATCCAGTCATTCATGTCCTCTATAGTGATCCATACAATGTTGGGCCGGTATTCCACGCTCTCTCTGTGAGAGGTACAACCAAGTAATAGGGCAGACAATATGAGTGGAATGAGAATTTTCATTTTGCATTGAGCTTGTCGAGGTATTTGAAATATTGTGAGGGCATGATGTAAAGGGGAGCCCGGTTTTCCATCAATGCTTCATGGATCTCATGGGTTACAATGGTCCATTCTTCTTCCTCTACCCAAAGCGGACCTGTCATTTGCTTTTCCCAGGTATCAAGTTCTGAAAGCAGGTCCTGAAGTACCTCTGGATCTTTGTCCGAAAGGTCTGAACTTTCCGCTGGATCAAGAGCAAGGTTGTACAGGCGGTAGCCATAGTCTTTCAGCCTGATGATCTTGAAGTCGTTCTTCCTCGCTGCGGCCGCTTCGTCTTTTCTCCAGAATAAAGTTTGATGAGGATCCCCACTTTTCTCACCCCTCAGATAGGGCAGGAGGTCCACACCGTCGAGGGGCCTGCCCTGGTAGTCTTCAATGCCTGCAGCAGCAATGGAACTGGCAAAGATATCAAGGGAGGAGCATAAACCGTCGAAGGTACGGTCGCCGGGAATGTTTCCGGGCCAGGAGACCAGGAAGGGGACACGCTGTCCTCCTTCAAATTTATTCCCTTTCCAGCCTTTCAAAGGACCGTTGCTCGATTGGTTGTTGTTGGCTCCCCCGTTGTCACTCAAAAACCAGATGAGCGTCTGCTGACCCAGTCCTTCGCTCTCAATTTTGTCCAGGATCTTTCCTATATTCTCATCCAGTGACCAGGTCATGGCGGCCAGCTTGCTTCGGGGATGATCCCTGTATTTTTCAAGGTGCTCCTCTTTCGCATCCATAGGGGTATGGACTGCATTAAACGCGAGGTACATGAAGAAGGGCTGATCTTTGTACCTGTCTATGTATTCAACAGCCTTATCGCCGAGTACATCCGTCAGGTATCCTGAAAACTGCACCAGCTCATCGTTGTGCATGAGTTGCTGTTCCACACCTGGATCCTCAAGGGGGAAATAAGACCGGGACCCCCCGAGGAAGCCATAGAATTCATCAAATCCCCGCTTATTGGGCCGGTACTCTTCGGTATGGCCCAGGTGCCATTTACCCAGGGCTATTGTTGCATAGCCAGCGCTTTTCATGGCATTGGCCAGGGTGGCCTC
Organism: uncultured Bacteroidaceae bacterium; assembly: GCA_964428945.1. Lineage (GTDB taxonomy): Bacteria > Bacteroidota > Bacteroidia > Bacteroidales > M55B112. Next base: position 1,320 of record CAYSAH010000388.1, read on the forward strand.
TGCCGGATCCGTTCCCTGGTTCACCCCGGTACCATTGCATTCGTGTCCAAAGCGCTGCTGGTAGCGTCCCGTGATCAATCCTGCCCTGGACGGGGCACAGACCGTTGCACTAACATGGGCATCGGTAAGTTTGGTCGATTGCCTGGCAAGCTGATCTATCCTTGGAGTCTCAAGGTCAGGGGACCCCATGAATCCAAAATCAACATAACCTGCATCGTCCAGGAGAATCACAATGACATTGGGTTGTACGGTCTTGCTCCTCTGAACTGAATTGCATCCTCCTGACAGCAGGACCAGGATTACGTAAACCATGAATACGCTTGCCTTTTTCATTCCTCTTGATTGATCCCTGTTGCTACTACTGTATCTTTTAGAATTAAATCTTCTGTGCAAAACGTAAAGAAAGGACCTGGTCAATACCTGCTGACCAGGTCCTTAACAACTCAACGACAACTACTACTACTAAACTACTTGACTACTTTTAACTGGCTGCTGTTTCCATGAACGTCAGTGACCTGAAGGATATAGATCCCGGATTCCCAGCGAACTGCATTCAACGAAACTGTTCGTGAATTTACATCCTTGATAGAGGCTGTTTTTTCACCAAGTATATTGTATACTTCAATACGAGCGATCTCAATCTGAGCCTCCAGTCTTAACTGATCAACCACAGGATTCGGATAAACCGAGATCCCTGCAACAGAAAGATCTGCGATGCCAGTTTCAACAATAGCGGTAAATGTTACACCGCTGCTTACTGAGATATTACCCGCCCACTCGGTCAGTTCTGCAGCAGCAACAGTTACGGTAAGGTCGGTGATATCCGCATCATAATCTTCTGTCGTATTTCCTGACAGTACGATCTCGACAGTTACATCATTCACCCTGAATATTTCTCCCACACTGACACCTGCCGGCAGGTTGCTCACGGTCCAGTTGGACGGTGTAAGCGTAGCAACAAACGTGTCCAAAGAGAGGCTTACCGTGATCACTTCGCCGTCCTCGTCGCCTTCCATGATGGATCCATCATCGGAAATTGCGATCGCGGCAGGCTCAACTACTGCAGTAAATTCAACACCACCGCTGGTGCTCAGGTTTTTATTTGATGTAACAAATTCATCACGGCTGCCAGTTATACCTATGTTCGTGATATTGCTATCGTAGTCAACACTGGTATTCCCTGAGAGCGTGATCTGTGCATGTGTATCATCAACACGTGCAATGGCGCTTGCAGTGACACCCTCCGGTAAATTGGTAAGGGTCCAGTTGGCGATATCAAGCGAAGCTGCGAAAACATCATTTTGCAGGGTAATTGTGATGACCTCGCCGTCTTCTGCACCTTCCATTAGTTCTCCGTCATCTGCTGCAGATATTTTAGGTTCCGTAAGTACTACAAGCTTCATATTATCCACATAAATAATGCGGTCAGCAATATTCCATCCCCAGTTGTAAATTCCTACTCCGGCAGTATCATGTCCCGGGAGGTAGGGCTCGACAATTACGGACCTGGTGCGGAACTCTGTGCTTCCCGTAGGATCGGTCTTAAACTGACCTCCTTCGCCTACTAATACAGAGGCTACAGTTGTTGCTCCGTCATTTGTCTTTGAATCTATATAGAAGATATAGGTTTTGCCCATTGCTATGGGGCTATAGATGTACTGGAAGCGGTGATCCACTGAATCTGAGCTCCAGGCCTTGGCTGCCGTTGGATAGAGTACTAATTCCCCTCCGTATACCATGGCGGAATCCATCAACTGCCATACGAATCCCAGGTCATTCCCACCGATTGTGTCTGTAAGGTCGGTTCCGTCGGCAAAAGAATTAAAGGTTTCTTCCCAAAGCACCAGTTCTCCCCCCTCGATAGCTGCAACGAATGTAAGACCTGTTATATTAACGGGATCTGACCATACAGTGAATTCAGAGGCAGCAACGGAGAACCCTGCATTGGTAATATCCAGGTCGTAATCACCGCTTGTATTTCCGCTGAGTGTAACGTGGACGGCAGTATCATTCACGCGCTCTACTGCTCCGATGGTTACACCATCCGGGAAATTCAGGGGGGTCCAGTTGGCAGGTGTCAGCGGATCAACAAAGGTGTCGCCATCCATTTCCACACTGATGACGGTACCGTCTTCGAAGTCTTCCAGGATATCACCTGTTGTAACCAGGTTAATTGCAGGAGGAGGCTCATTGATGCCTGTGAATACGATCTCAAAGCCTGCCAGGACGGATTCTGTATAAGTAACGAATTCCGAGCCAGCTACGCTAAGATAGAGTTTGCGGGTATCATCGTAGTCCAAGGCAGTTCCCGTCAATGTCAGATTTGCCTGGGTATCGCTTACCCGTTCAACCGAGCCTATCGAAAGTCCCTCCGGGATGCCAGCGATGGTCCATGCAGCAGGATCCAGGGTAGCGGAGAACACATCGTTCAACATTACGACTGAAATGACCTCACCTGCTTCAGATCCTTCGGTGATATTTCCATCAAAGGTTGCAGCAAGAGCAGGTTTGATTGCTCCGGCGTCGGACACTGAAACATTATCGATCCATAATTTTGGTGATTTTGGCTTGTACATCACTACACGCATTTTGTCAACTCCTGGAGGTACCGTTAGCTGTGTAGATACCGTGGTCCATTCCGTAGAAGTGATCTTGTCTGTTTCCGCAAATTTTATATTTCCGGGGTTTTTTTGGAGTACGATCGCAATGCTTGCATTCCCGGGATCTGCTGCCCACCTGGCAGAAAAGGTAACGTTATAGGTATTCCCGGGTGTAACCACAGGGACCTGCAACAGGGATCCGTCAGCGTTGTCATTGATCCGTCCTGCAAAGCTTCCGTTCACACCCTC
>CAYSAH010000389.1:0-4166 GCA_964428945.1 uncultured Bacteroidaceae bacterium
GGAAAGATCCTTAACAGTCCCGGGCAAACCCATAAGAATTACACTGGATAATTTTGAAATGTGTTCCGGGGTCATTGTGTTAAAATGCTCCGACAGCTTTTTCAAAGTTTCCCGGGTATATTCATTTTTGGCCCCTTCACGTTTCAGGATAAAAACATCAAACACAGCAAGGTCCTTACTGTCATACCTTATCGTTCCTGCACCGTCCTTATCTGTATATTCCAGGTCGGTCCTGGTCCAGTCAGTAAGCGCCATGAAATTATATACAACATGATCAATACCTTCAGCAGCAAGGTTTCTCAGCGATGCAATATAATTACCTATATAGCTGTCCCGCTCACTTGTTCCTTTTTTAATGGACTCATGTACGGGGAGGCTCTCAACAAGGTCCCAGGTAAAACCTGAAGCTTCTATGATTGCTTTCCGTTTCCGGATCTCCTCACGGGACCAGATCTCACCGTTTGAGACATGGTGAAGGGCAGAAACAATTCCCTCTGCACCAGCCTGCTTAATTTCATAAAGGCTTACAGGATCCTCCGGTCCGAACCACCTCCAGGTTTGTTTCATAATTATACTCCGCTAAATTTGCTGAATCCTCCGTCAACCGGAACAACTGTACCTGTAATAAATTTCGAATCGTCACTGCACAGCCAGATAAGGGTACTGACGATCTCTTCAGGGTTGCCAAGGCGACCGACAGGTGTATGGGCGATGATTTTCTCTGCCCTGTCTGTCAGTGTCCCGTCTTCATTTGTGAGGATGGCCCTGTTTTGCTCTGTGAGGAAGAAGCCGGGTGCAATGGCATTGATACGAACCCGGTCATTATTTATAAATCCCAGTTCCATAGACATCCACTTTGTAAAACTTTCAACGGAAGATTTTGCCAGGGAGTACCCTAAAACTCTTGAAACTGCCCGTTCAGCAGCCATGGATGAAATATTGACGATACTTCCATGACCACATTCAACCATTATCTTCGCAAAGATAAGGGTAGGATATATAGAGCCGAACAAATTCAGGTCCATCGTTCTCCTTATGTTCTTTAATTCAATATCGAATATCTGTTGCCCTGGTTTTTGAACCGCTTCAGGAATATGACCGCCTGCGGCGTTAACAAGGATATCGATCCTCCCATATTTTTTAAATATACTGTTGCGGGCTTTTTTTAAAGCCTCCTCATCGAGCACATCGGCAATGGATCCATCAACAGTGTGTCCCTCTTCGGAAAATGCCACAACCGCAGCCCGGACCTTATCTGCATTCCGGCCTACAATTACAACACCGGCTCCGTGCTCTGCCAATCCTCTTACCATTGCATTGCCCAGGACACCGGTTCCCCCGGTAACAACTGCAATTTTTCCTGTAAGGTCAAACCTCTTATTATTCATATTTTGTTTAATTTATCGGGTTCAAACTTTCCCGGCCAATGCATTTCAGAAGGAAAACTATTTTCACCGTTCATTTAACAGTCCGAAACTGTTCTTGTTCGTTCTTTACCAGGCTGGTCTGATTCCCGGCGCATAGGGAAAGAACATATCCATGTATGTTTCCAGCTTGCCTTCAGGTTCCTCCATTCCCGGAGGAAAAGGCATGTTGGAGAATTGCTTGAAATAAAGTAAGCATGCGTTCTTCCACCAGTGAGCCTCGTCAAGCTGAATCGACATTAATTCTTCCACCTGCCTGAAAAGAACAGGTTCGATCCATTTTTCAAGTCCCGACCATTTTTCATTCATTTCCTTAACCTGATTAACACCCTTGTCGTACCTATAGCAAAGTTCTTCCCAGAGCTGATTCCCTGATTTCATTTTATAGGTCCATGGCAGGTGGTGAAACCAAAGAAGGTATTTATCCGGGCAGCTTGCCGAGTCTCCATATAACTTTTCAAGTTCCGGGGCATACTGACTCAAAGCATTGCTCCCGCTTGCAGTACGGTTAAATCCTATCCCGGCAGAATCGGCTTTATGATAATAGGGTGAGGTCCAATCGGCCCGGCCCCCGCTTACCCATGGTCCCGGACCATAATGATGATTTCTTCCCATGATGTGATGCAGCCCGAGCGGTGTCATGTAATTCACGACCATTTCGCGTGAGTCAAGCATGATCCCGGAAATTGGAACTATTAGTTCACTGCTGTTTCCAAAAGTTGCACTGATCCACTCTTTGGCTATTGACTCTGAGGTGAGTGTATGATCCCATGCGAGCCTACCGTATGCATACCAGTTTGCCTGGCCGAAGGGATGTCCGGTCCAGTTCAGCTCATTCCCGATATTCGATACCCCGGCAATTACAGAAAGATTTTTTCTGTACGCACTTCCATCAATGATACGGGCAACATTGGAACCTTTTTCAGGCCTGTAGGTCTCTGAATCAAGGCACTCTTTAAAAAGAGGTGCAAGGTAAGCCAGGCTGGTTCCCTGTCCGAGATATTCCTGTGTTATCTGTAACTCAAGAGCAAGTGCTGTTTTCGGCATTGCTCCGAAGAGGGGGTGGAAAGGTTCTCTCGGCTGAAAGTCAATAGCACCGTTCTTGACCTGGATCACCACATTTTCCCTGAATTTTCCATCCAGGGGTTCAAATTCCATATTGGCCTGCTTGGCCCTGTCCTCTGGTGATTCCTGGCTGTATACAAAAGCCCTCCACATAACAATTCCTCCATATGGGCCGACGGCATCTGCCAGCATATTTGCTCCATCGGCATGTGTCCTGTTGTAGTTCTGGGGACCAGGCTGACCTTCCGAATTGGCTTTCACAAGGAAACCTCCGAAATCGGGAATAGAGCCATAGATCTCACTTGCCTTTTCATTCCACCACTTCTTTACTTCGGGATCGAGCGGATCAGCTGTTTTGAGTCCACCCAGCTCTATAGGTGCACTGAACCTGGCCGTGAGGTAAACTTTAATTCCATAAGGACGAAATACATCTGCAAGGGCAGCAACTTTTCTGATGTAGGACTGGCTGAGTACCTGGGCGTTGGCATTTACATTGGTCAGAACAGTTCCGTTGATGCCTATGGATGCATTTGCACGTGCATAATCAACATATCGCGGATCAATATAGCCCGGAAGCTTATGCCAGTCCCAGATCGAGAACCCTGCATAACCGCGTTCCACGGTCCTGTCCAGGTTATCCCAGTGGTTAAGAAGGCGATGGGTGATCGCGGGAGATTCAGCAAGTGGCAGGGACCCTTTCAATGAGCCTGATTGGATTAAGCTTAGAAGCCGGAATGTACCATAGAGTGCCCCAATTGGAGTATTTGCAGCAATAATAAGCTTTTTTGCACCATCCTGAGGGTAGCAGATGATGAACCCCTCATTCCCTGCCTTTAGTAACTTCTCCTCAATGAATTCGAAGTTATGGGGAAGAGTGGCGGAGTTTGTTGTAATAATAAGGCCTGTTTTGTTTGAGGGCTTTTCAGAAAATAAGGGCTGCGTTCCAAGCATTCCTGTAACAGCCAGGGAAAGTTCTTTTTTAATCACTTCACTGGTAGGTGAAGTATCATAGAGAATTATGTTTCCAAGGATTTGCTGAGCCTGTTTTTTTTCAGTCTGGTCGGCGACAGGCGTGTACCTGAGCCATAGGTCGTAGCCATTCTGAGCCGCCAGGAGGGAGAAATTGATAAGAAACAGGCTCGTAAAGATTAATGCTTTTAAATCGCGCATGGTCATTTCAATAAATTTTTAAATTATCCTGCTTTAAGAGTAAGCCCTATATACATGACCAAATATAAAGATAATTAAAATGTACCCGAATTGCGGCTTCTCCAGCCAGGGAACTTATCCGGGCTTTTGTCTCTTCCTGTCATGCTCCTTAAGCAGGATCTTGCGCAGACGAATCGATTTTGGGGTGATCTCTACATACTCGTCTTCTCCTATATATTCCATGGCCTCCTCAAGAGAGAATTTAATGGCAGGTGCAATTGCTGTCTTATCATCTGAACCTGAGGCACGCATATTGGTCAGCTTTTTAGTTTTGGTGAGATTAATTACAAGGTCATCCTGCCTTGTATTCTCACCAATAACCTGCCCTTCGTAGATATCCTCATTTGGTTCAACGAAAAATTTACCCCTGTCCTGAAGTTTATCAATGGAGTATGCGATCGCTGTCCCGGTTTCCATGGATATAAGTGCACCATTCCGTTTTTCCATGATTTCTCCTTTCCAGGGTTC
>CAYSAH010000390.1:0-4134 GCA_964428945.1 uncultured Bacteroidaceae bacterium
GAATTCATTTTAATGAATCTGGAAGAATGATTGATTTTTCTAAAATTAATTTTGTTAGATTTGATCGATATCATAACTGCGATTGAATGAAGCAACAAAAGTCCGGGTATATCTTCGCATTAGGGGCCGCACTTGCCCTGTCTTCCTCATTCATTTTCAGTAAATCATCGCTGAATCAAATTTCCATGCTGCAATTTGGTGCAGTTTGGTTCACAATGGGAGTTATCTGGAACAGTATATGGTACTTCGGAAGAAAAGGCCACCATAATTTCCACACAAATATGAGGCAGCGACTCTCTGTCGCGCTCCTTATTGCTGTACTTGAAGGACTTGCCACAGGGCTCTTTTATCTTGCCATTAAAGCGATGGAGAACCCGGCAGTAGTTTCATTTATAGGAAATATAGGCCCTGTTTTTGTAACCATCATGGGGGTATTCCTTCTCCGGGAACGATTCAAAGGAGCTCAGATTGCAGGAATACTCGTAACTATTGCCGGGATATTTGTCATTAATTTCAGAGACGGGGCATTTGCTGGATTTTTGGATCCGGGAGCAGTTTTTGTACTATCTGCCTCTCTGCTTTTTTCCCTTGCCACCATTGCCGGAAGAAAATACAAGGAGAATCTTGATCCGGAGCTTATGTCTTTGATCCGAACTCTATTGCTTGCTTTTGTATTTGTTATTTTGATCCTTATAAGCAGGGAAAAGCTCCACTTCCCAGGCTTTGTATGGAGAGATCTTGCACTAGGATCACTTTTTGAAACCCTGCTAACCATAGTTTTTGCATACCAGGCTCTCAGGAGGATAGAAGCAACATCCACTTCCCTTATTATTAGCTCAAAGGCTGTTTGGACCCTTGTATTCGCCTGGATATTTCTTGATGTTTTTCCCCTTCCGCTTCAGGTATTAGGCGGGGGGCTTACCCTGGCAGGGATTTATTTAATCACTTGGAGGAGGAAAGCGGGTAGTTAAGAATAAATTTATAGGAAGAGAGGGCACTTGACCTTCTGCTATATTTGCGGGCAAGTTTTTGATCATTTTCTTTTTCTGCGATCCTTGACAGACCTGCGAAGGCAATGGCCCCATAAATATTGGCAATGGCCCCAAGAGATTCAGCTTTTGAAATCGTCTTCAAATAAAATTCTTTGGCAGCACCAAAATTCCCTGTTTGATTTTCATACATGAAACCTTTTGTCATATAATGGACCATTTTGTAAAAATCGCCCTTTTGCAGGGGAATGGATTCATTCAGGATGGAAGCAACTGTGAAATTTGAACTGTATAGTAAGGTAATCAGGTAATTCGTAATAAAATAAATGTTTGAAGGAAAATAATTGTACAGAAGAGCTGCATAATCAAGGGATTTATCAATATTGCCTTCATAGTTTAATTCCACAAGAGATAAGAAAAGGAGCGATTCGTACCTGAGATATGTGCTAATTTCAGATGCGTGTTTTAACTCTTTAAGTCCTGTTGCTTTATCACCACTTCTGAAAAGTGCAGCAAGGGGTTTATAGGCCGGATGCAATTCTACATATGCAACAATGTAGTAATTGTACAAACCTGAACTGAAATAGAATTCCTCAAATTGATCTTTTAGTTCGATGCCTTTCAGTGTTTGCCGGTACATATTGTCAATATCAGCAATAACCTTACCGGGTTTTCCATTATCGGCCCAGAACATTGCCCTATAGGCACGTGCATGCATGTCAAAGAATATGCCCTCAAGATTCTCAGGGTTTACATCAAGTATTTTTTCGGCCAGGGTAATCGCTTCTTCAACATATTTTTCAAACTCCCATACAAGCTGGTCACCAGGGAGGAGAGGAAAATTTTCCCAATATATGATAATGGCCTTAAGAAAACAGGGTGCCGGATGGTCGGGAATTTCCTCCTTCAGCCTGGCTTGTAGTTTATGGGCTTCAGTAAAATCGCATGAGTACATAGCATGCAGGCATTTTTTAATGTTTTCCTGCAAGGAGGGACTTTCAAGTATAAAGGCCTGACTGTATGTTTTCAATGCAAATGCAATGACTATAAGTATCAACATACTTCTTTTCATACTGCAAAGATGAGATAAGCATTTGAAAATAAAAAGGCTGTACACAATATGCATACAGCCTTTGATGTGAAAACAAGAAGTGTTTTACCTTAGCACCCTCACTTTTTTCGCAACCGCACTGTTTCCTGAATTCACAATTAGTATATAGATTCCATTGTCTATTGATTCCGTGTTCATAACTTCATTGTGTACACCGGAAGATAAATTGCCAAGGTATCTTTCAGCAACTTTTTGACCCGTGATGTCGAAAATTTCAATGGAAATTTCGGAAGAATTGCCAAGTTCAAATCCAATATTGATTATATCTGTGGCAGGATTAGGATATACCCTGGTATTATCGAATATTGATGTCTCCTGTATAGCTGTTGGATCACTTTCAGGCTGCAGAACAGCATCTATCACGTGAACCACACCATTCGGAGCAGAATAATCAGCGAAAATAACCATTGCATCATTGATATATACGTTTCCATCGATGGTAACCTCAATATCAGATTCTTCAAGAGTAGCAAACATTTGTCCGTTTGAAAGGCTGCCTGATAAAGCAGTTGCACCCACAACGTGGTACTTCAGGATCTCAGCCAATGTTCCGGTCGGATCTGCAAAAAGAGCATTGATAGTCTCAGAACCAAGTGCAGCAAAAGCATCGTCGGTCGGAGCGAAGAGGGTGAATGTTCCTTCAGCAGAAAGGGCAGCTGCAAGATCAGCAGCGATCACGGCAGCTTCAAGGCTGGTGTGACGCGGGCTGTTCACCACGATGTCAACGATCGAAGTGGGCTGAGTGATCACTGCATCAATTACATGTACTACGCCGTTGCTGGCGGTAATGTTTGTAACCGTGATCATGGCCTGGTTGATGTAGGCCATTTCATCGAAGAGAGAGATATAAGCATCAGTTCCTTCGAGCATCTCTACAGGCTGTCCATCCGTAAGGTCACCTGCCATTATGTTTCCGCTTACAACATGGTACTGCAGAATCGTAGAAAGAGCGCCTGTCGCGTCAGCGAAGAGAGCGTCGATTGTTTCACTTCCCAGTGCAGCAAACGCAGCATCGGTCGGAGCGAATACGGTAAAAGGACCATCAGCGGAAAGAGCACCTGCAAGGTCAGCAGCGATAACAGCAGCTTCAAGGCTGGTATGATCTTCACTGTTCACGATAATATCAACAACTGTCTGAGGCAGGGGTAGAACTGCATCAATCACATGTACAACGCCATTGGGAGCCACATAATCGGCAAATACTACCTTGGCATCATTGATAAATACACCATTTTCGTTAATGGTAACTTCAATATTTTTTCCCTGAAGAGTAGCAAACATTTGTCCGTTTGAAAGGCTGCCTGATAAAGCAGTTGCACCCACAACGTGGTACTTCAGGATCTCAGCCAATGTTCCGGTCGGATCTGCAAAAAGAGCATTGATAGTCTCAGAACCAAGTGCAGCAAAAGCATCGTCGGTCGGAGCGAAGAGGGTGAATGTTCCTTCAGCAGAAAGGGCAGCTGCAAGATCAGCAGCGATCACGGCAGCTTCAAGGCTGGTGTGACGCGGGCTGTTCACCACGATGTCAACGATCGAAGTGGGCTGAGTGATCACTGCATCAATTACATGTACTACGCCGTTGCTGGCGGTAATGTTTGTAACCGTGATCATGGCCTGGTTGATGTAGGCCATTTCATCGAAGAGAGAGATATAAGCATCAGTTCCTTCGAGCATCTCTACAGGCTGTCCATCCGTAAGGTCACCTGCCATTATGTTTCCGCTTACAACATGGTACTGCAGAATCGTAGAAAGAGCGCCTGTCGCGTCAGCGAAGAGAGCGTCGATTGTTTCACTTCCCAGTGCAGCAAAAGCAGCATCGGTAGGAGCAAAAACGGTAAAGGGACCTGTACCAGACAGGGCTCCATCCAGTCCGGCTGCGATTACTGCAGCTTCCAGGCTGGTATGATCTGCACTGTTCACGATAATATCAACAACTGTATTTTGTGCTTTCGCTGTTATAGCCATAAAAAGGGACATAATCAGAGAAAGGCTTATGATCCTGACTCTTGAAGTCATGTTGATCAATTCTAAGTG
>CAYSAH010000391.1:0-4108 GCA_964428945.1 uncultured Bacteroidaceae bacterium
CTTCGATATAATAGAACTTAACGCCAAAGTCTCCCTGTGGGATCCATTTTTCAGTGGTCTTTAATAGCAAACTGGGTTCAATGGCGAAATCACCCCCTGGCTCAAAGCGATAGCCTCCCATGATCCAGTAATGTCTCAGTATCTTATAATCAGTGTCTCTTCCCCCGATCTTTAATACCGACTGCATCAGGTTGTTCACGCTTGCTCCGACAAAATAATAGGTGTTGGTCCAGTAGACCCCGAAATCGACATCGGGAGTGTACCCGACATCCTTGATCCCGGCATTTACCAGTGGATCATTGTCCAGTCCAAAAGTGAGGTCCTCCTCTGCGATCCTGTATTGGAACATTTTTCCGGCCAGGCCAAATGACAATTGGTTATGCCCCATGAAAAGGTGATAGGCATAGGTGAACTGCATCCCGGTCCTGGAAACATTTCCATTTGCATCGTTGATCATATAAGCTCCAAGGCCCACCCTTCCGTTTGTGCTTGGAAGCAACATATTCTTTCTCCTGACAGGATTCTTGACTATCCTGTATGATCTCTGCAGTATCCTTGTCTGCCACGACGCCGAGAAGGTTTGGGGTGCGTCACCAAAACCGATCCATTGTTGTCGTGCAGTGGTATTAACAGAAGTATATCCATCATATCCTGCCATGGCAGGATTAAGGATAAATCCATTCAGTACATATTGACTGAAAATAGGCAATTGCTGGCTCTGCGCCGGAAGGCTCAACAGAGTCAGAAGTATCAGGATTATATATTTGTTAACTCTTTCCAATTTTTTCTCCGTCCGAGTTTATACGTATTTACCGTATTATTGTTACGTTGCCTGTAATGGGCGGATCATCAGTTCCAAGGTCAAGAACAAAATGGTAGGAGTCAACCGGCAGGTCCCTTCCCTTATATGTTCCATCCCATGGCTCTCCTGCAACATTTTTCGTATAATACACTATTTCTCCCCATCGGTTAAAAATAGTAAGCTCTGCATCAGGATAAAGATACATGTCATTCGATCTATCCTCATCTTCATCAATGATCCATACATCATTGGCCCCATCTCCGTTTGGAGTGAATGCATTTGGCAGGGTGAGGCACGACATGCGGATTACATCAATCTCAGCTGTATCAGTTAATGCACAATCATGGCCGTCGACCAGGTTAATTACAAATTCACCATATGAAAGATTATTAAAGAACTGACTTGTGGTACCATTAATAAAGTATGGAGGAGTACCGCCTTCAATATTATTTATGGTCAGCGTTCCGCTCGGGTCATCCCTGCAATCAGCAGGAGTTGTTTCATATTCAAGCAAGAGATTATCGGGCGCAACAAGGTCAATAATTGCAGTATCAATACAATCATTGATGTCTTTAACTACAACGGTATATACTCCGCCATACAGATTTTCAAATAACGGATCAGGCTGATTTTCAATCCCGTTCAATGAATAGTTGTAAGTTGGTGATACCGGGAATCCAGTGCCTCCTGAAACAAACAGGTTAATTTCACCATTATCATACCCGTCGCATTCCGGCTCAATCGTTGTGTATGTAATAATCAATTCATCCGGTTCATTTACCAGTTTAGTTGTATCAAATTCACAACCATAATCATCGGTACCGTTCACCTCATACATACCGGCAGGCAGCCCGGAGATACTGTATTCATTATTATTACCACCTGTTGTATTCCAGGTAAAATTATACGGCGGACCAGACCCTCCCTCTATCACAAGTTGAATTGAAGCATCAGATTCCCCGGCACAGCTTATCCACCGACCGTGATAATCACTTGTAACCTGGATCTCCTGACGAATCCTTGCAGATTGATCCAGTCTGATACTTTCTGAAACAATACATCCGTTAAGGTCGGTGACCTCTGCTTCATAAATGCCATCTTCAACTCCATTTAGTGAGTTATCACCGGGAACACCATCCCAGGTATAACTATAGCCTCCAACACCTCCTGTCGGATCTATCCTGATCGTGCTTGTATCTCCATAACAATAGATCCACCTGGCCGGATCAGGATTAAGCACAATGGTATCCGGATAATTGAGGGTCCATTCATAACTATTCAGGCATCCGTTAGGATCCGTTATAATGACCGAATAATTGCCTGCTTCCAGATTTTCAATAATAGTATCCGATGTGGTAGTTCCAATGGAAGACCATGTATAAAAATAGGGTCGTGTGCCTCCTGTCGGCACCAGGCTTGCCCATCCGTCAGCTCCCTTGTAACAGCTTATTTCGAATCCATTGTAATATGAAGTATCCCGGATAGCATAAAGTGAATCTGGCTGTGTCACTACAGCTGAATCAACAACTGAACATCCGATTTGGTCCGTTATGGTAAACCTGTATTCCCCGGCGGGGATATCAACAATTGAAGTATCTGCATCATCATCAAGGGATGGAGGACCTTCACTAATAATCTCCCAAAGATAGGTGTATACACCAGGTTCTGTGGTTGTTCCACCACCATTTACATTATCAATATAGACAGCTCCATCCTCTAACCCAAAACAACTTACATTTTTATCCCCAACGTAGCCGCTCATTATAGTATCATAAGTCATCTCTGGTTGTTGATAAAGTATGATCGTGGTATCCCCGGTACAACCAAATGCATCAGTAACTTCAACATGGTATTCACCTATTGTAAGCCCGCTTTGAATACTGTCATTTACCACAATCCCGCTGCCTCCCGCTGCTTGCGTCCAGTTGAAATTATTTGCAGTATACCATGCATGTCCCCCGATATAATCCAGGCTGATCATTCCGTCGGACCTCCCGAAACAACTGATGTCCCACCCTCCCGGATAGGTATCAGCCGTTTCCCTGCTGAAAGTTATTGGATCGGGTTCCCTGAGATATAATGCAACCAGGGAATCTTCAAAGCTTGTTCCCAGCCTGCATCCGTTATTATCAATAATTTCAAAGAAGTAAGTGCCTGCTGGCATGTTTACAATAGAATTACTATCGTTAATTTTTGTAAGATCTTCCTCATACCAGGCATAAGAGTATGGAATAGCCCCGCCGAGGCCCTGCACTGTCGCTCTTCCATCAAAATCCCCTGGACAGGTAATATTATAAAGCCCATAAACAGATGTATCCGTCACCTGGTAATCAAGTAATGGGGGTGCAGACAATTCATAGAACTTCTGTATGGTACAATCAAGGGTATCTTTTACTGTATATATATATTCACCCAAATAAACGTTAATTAAATCTTCTTCAGTACTACTCACTTCACCGTAGTTTACATTGTACCAGGAATATCGATAGCCATAAGATTCAACTCCTCCTGTTACATCAACATAAATATTTCCATCTGTAGATCCGTAACATTGAGGCTCATCCAATATTAAATTACTAATTGATATTGTATCGGGTTGTACAATTTCAACTGAACCCTCAAAATAACAGCCAAGTGTGTCAGTAATTGCATAATAATACCAGCCTGCATTATGATCCATTATCCTCGAACTGTCTCCCTGGAATTCGGGAATATTGGTACCTTCATCATCGTCCCATTCAAAGAAGTAACTGTATCGGTAATCGCCGCCAACCGGATATAGGTCGATAGCCCCATTTGATTCACTATGACATTTTATATTAAATCCACCAAGGAAAGTGTCTGGTTCAGCGATGGATTTAAGGATGGGGACCATCTGTATATTAACGATACTATCAGTACCATAGCAGGTTGATAATCCACCATATTCAATGTATGGAGAGAATCTGTAATTTAATGTAAGTATTGAACTCTCTGCATGAGAAAGGGTATCTGTGAAATTCTCAACATCCCTTCCCAATCCTGTTGTTACACCACTGAAAAATGGCAGGTCAGCACCCAATACTTCAAGATCATATTTCACAGTGCCTAAGGGGAACTGGGAATTGCTGATACTGAATTCTATTGAATCCCCATTACAATAAATTGCTTCGTTTGTAATGGACTGGGGAACACTTAGCAATAAAACTACGGTTGGCTGAACATAGATCCTGATGGTGGTATCCACTCCGTGATCGCAGAACGGGTTGTTGCCGTTCCTTGGATCGTTCAAACGGTAAGTGAACGTATAGTCCACCGTCTGTACCT
>CAYSAH010000392.1:0-4108 GCA_964428945.1 uncultured Bacteroidaceae bacterium
GAGGTCTCCAAGTATGATCACATGTAATTCGTTGGATACCATTGCTGCCCCGACAGCACTTGAAAGTGAACCGTCGATTCCCGAGGTCCCCCGGTTTCCATAATAGACAAGGTCAGGCCTGGCCTTTTTTAACTGGGAATATCGCACAGTGCCCGAGTTTCCAAGGTGGACGACAGAGCCGGAAGGGATACTGTCCAGGATCGTGCTGCAAGCTGTTAGGTTGCTGAATTCAGCACTTGCAAAGAAGTGGTCCGCCCGTTTTAGGGCAGCAATTTCAAAACTCTTCCAAAGGGAAAGATAGCGGTTTGAAGCACCGGGATGTGCATTGGAGGCGCTTGTGATATCCCGGAAAAGCTTGTGAGGAAAGCCATTCAGCGCCCTGATTGGAACATCCTGTAAGGCATGGACAAAGAGCCTGGTCCTTTTTGAAACAAGCTGACCACCAAAAGTGATCACCAGTTCAGGACAAAGCAGTTCCCTGTAATTTTCGTCCAGTGAGGCAAGCACCAGCTCAGGGACCGACACGCAGGTCTCAGGGGAAAGGTTTGCCAGGTTCTCCGCGAGAATTGTTACCTGGAACCTTGAAGAAAGCAAGTCAAGGATTTCTTTTTCTTCCCGGCTGTACTTTTCCATCCCTGCAATGATCAGGACCCTTTCCCCGTAGTTCAGGGCATCAGAAATCTCTTCAAGGTCAGCATCTTCCAGGACAGGTTCTTTCTCCTGCACAAGGTAGGGATTATACGATTCTCCCGACAGGTATAACCCTGGTAAAATTTCATATAGCGGTTCATTCAGTGGAATATTCAGATGAACCGGTCCTTTTGGAAAGGTCCTGGCACTGCTCACCACCGAGGACACCTTTTGATTGACCATTTTTAATTCCTCGGCACTATCGGGCTCGATCGGAAGATTATAGCTTTTTTTTGAATTCTTTATGAAGATATCTTCCTGGTTGATCCTCTGGTTTCCAAACTGCGATGGCCACTCTTCCGGCCGGTCGGCAGTGAGGATGATAAGCGGAATCCTTTGATGAAAGGCCTCTGCAACAGCAGGGGCAAGGTTCAGTGCAGCGGTTCCGGATGTGGTGACAACTGCAACAGCCTCACCGGTCTGCCTTGCCATTCCAAGAGCAACATAAGCTGCAGACCGCTCATCGACGATACTGTAGCAGGTGAAGCTGCTGTCTCTTTCAAATACCTGGATAAGCGGAGCATTTCGAGAGCCCGGGCAGAGAATAATATGCCGGATATTATTCTTTTTAAGAATATTGGCGAGATCAGCGATGTGCTGCCTGAAGGCTAATTTTCTCATCCGTATGTTTGGAAAATAGTTCAATAATATTCAGCAATGATTTTGCCTTCAATTGTGTTTCTTCCCACTCATCCTCGGGCACACTTTCAAGGGTAATCCCTCCTCCTGTGAAAAGCGAGAGATAATCGGGAGTGATCTTCATGCAACGCAGGTTTACAAAAAGGTCGATCTGCTCATTCGACTGAACAGGACCCAGGAACCCTGTATAATATTCCCTGTCGTGTGGTTCAAGTTTTTTAATGAAGGAAATGGCCTCATCCTTCGGCTGACCTGCGACGGCAGGGGTAGGATGCAATGCGTCGAGCAATTCCCAGATCCTCCCTGAAATATGATCATACCTGAAAGTAAAATCGGTCCGAAGATGAACCAGGTCACCCGCTTTCTTTACGTAAGGAGACGTTACCCTGTAGTCTCTTATCTGGAATTCCCTTAAAATATCGTGGATATAGCGCGTAACATACTCCTGCTCAAGGATCTCCTTCATGGTCCAGTTGCTTAGCTCCATGTTAAGTTTGGAATGGGGCCTCGTACCTGCAAGTGACACCGTGGAAACATTTCCGTCAATAAGGCGAAGCAAAGGTTCGGGGGAGGCACCCATCCAGAAGTGTTCGTCGCTCTTGAACAGGTAGACAAAGGCATTTGGATGCCTCTTGCAGGCCTCATGAAAGATCTTTGTGGCAATATTCAAAAAATTTCCCTTCACAATTGAGATTCGTGAAAGAACTGATTTTTGGAAATAACCTGTTGAGATATTCTTTTTGATGGTTTTAACCTGCTTCAGGTAATCTTCCCGGTCTGTAACAACTGGTTTTTGCTTATCCCACATTGGAGGCTGGTTGCCGGGGAGCAATAAGATCTGCCTGATCACCTCTTTTTCCGGCCGATCACCTTCAAAAACGATGTCGGGCCTTACCATTATGTATTTTTTACCGTTTTTGGTATCAAATGGCGCCATGAGAAAGCCCTTTTTCTCGGAAACGTCATTGATCGATTTCCATTGTATGCTTTGGTCTGATGCCTGGATATAGGTAGTGGATGTTGTTTGCCTCGGTAAACGAAATGTTGCGAAAGTCAGGTTCTGCTCAATACAATAATTATGAATATCTAAAGTTGTTTCAATCATCACTTATCCTTCTCTAATCGTTGGAATGGTTCAAATCTTTGATACTATTAGTAACACGACTGATTGAAATTAGTTTACCGGAACCATCGCTAATTTTAATATCCCAGATATGTTTAAAAGTACTTTTATGGATCAATGTTCCTGTGGCGGTGATCCGGCCCTCTTTCATGGATGCAAGATGCTGGCTGTTTATCGTGGTTCCAAGGGCAGCTTTGTTTTCGGTATCAAGTATAAGCATAGAACCAGCTCCTGCAAGGGTTTCAGCCATCGAGATATATACACCTCCGTGAACCACACCTTGTGGTTGAAGATGAAATGCAGTAATATCGATATAGGCCTTTACCTGCTCACCTGTAAATTCGGTGAAACAAATGCCGAGGTGGTCGACAAAACTGTTCCTGCAAATAGTATTGAGCTCTTCGATGGTCACGCTGTATACATGCTTGGGTCAAAGTTAAAAATTCATTTTATACTATTGAGGAGCCAGGATTTGAATTCACCTGTTTTTCAGCAAGCATCAGCATAACGGAACCCAGGAAAAGTGAGCGGCTCCGCACTACTGAAAATCCTGCCTCTTCAAGGATACTGCCCATCTCAGCTGTTGTATAGTAGTTCTTTGAGGATTTGGCAAGGTACTTATAAGCTTTCAGGTTCCCGGAAATAAGACCGCCGAGATAGGGCAAGATCAGCTGCAGATAAATATTGTTAAAAAACCTCCATATTTTACTCGAGGGTTTGCTGCTTTCCAGGATCACAAAGCTTCCGCCCGGCCGGAGGATGCGATGCAGTTCCGATAGGTGCTTTTGTGCATTTGAATTTTCATAGACAAGGTTCCTGATCCCGAAGCTTATCCCTGCTGCATCAAAAGATCCTGTTTCGTAGGGCATTGCAGCAACATTTCCTTCCGTAAATTCTATCTTAATATTCCCTTTTGCCGCTTTTTCTTTTGCTTTCTGAAGCATCTCTGAAGAAAAGTCATATCCGGCAAGGGAGGTTTCAACCGGGCAGTTCCCTGCAATCTCAAGAACAAGGTCGCCGGTTCCGGTGCACACATCTATGATGCGGGAAGGCTTATTTTCAAGAATGGCTGCAACTGCTTTCCTTCTCCAGTTCTTATCCTGTCCGAAGGTGAAAACGCGGTTTACAAGATCGTAGGTTCCGTATATGTCCTTATAAAAATCGTGAAGGGGAAAGTCCTGTTTGTCTTTTGCCATGGTATTCTGATACAGGGCAAAGATATTGATTTTTAATATATGTTAATTGTTTGAAAAGGCTCCTGTTACTTCACTTCCCCACCAGTCCTCATTGGGCTGCCATCCTTCTGAAAGCATCTCCTTTCGAAGGGCTTCCTGCTGTTCCCATAAGTCAGAGCGGTTAAATTCCAGCCATTTATTCGCGGCCACTTCATCGCGCATACTATCGGTAACAGGATAAGTGGCATGGCTTGAATCAAGCCAGAGCATCAGCTTTTGACTCATTTTCCGGGTGAGTTCCGCCTGCTGATCAGCAAGATCATTTCTCTCTCCCGGATCATCTCCCAGGTCGTACAGCTCGTCCCTGCCGTCTTCCCAGTAATGGATCAGCTTCCAATCACCGTCGCGGATGATGGAATGCGGTTCTCCTCCCTGGTTGCCATAATGGGGATAATGCCAGAACAGGTCTCTTTCCGGAAGA
>CAYSAH010000393.1:0-4097 GCA_964428945.1 uncultured Bacteroidaceae bacterium
CGGGGAAAACAAACATCCTCATTGATCTACCCGTTGATACCTATGTTTCCCTGAAAGTGTTTTCAATACTTGGTGAAGAAATTACTGAACTTGCTGGAAAGGATTATACCTGCGGGAAGCATAACCTGGAATTTGACTCTGGGAGTCACCCCCACGGACTCTATTTCTACCGCATCCTGACAAATCGTTTCTCCGAAAGTCATAGTATGCTGCTCCGGCCTTCCGTGATGGACAATGGTTCGCTTTAAAGAAGCTTAAATACCCGTTAAGTCTGCACTATAAAAACTTAAGCCGATGAATAACAGTTCTGGTTTCTTTAGAAAAAAAGCTTTCAAAAAAGCATTTTCTTCCCTGCCTTCAATGGCCATCCTGTTTCTTGTAATCCTTATCACAAGCGCCTCCTGCAGGAACACAAAGGATCGGCCAGATGAGATCTGGATTGGTACGTGGAGCACAGCACCCCAGCTGGTGGAACCCAGAAACATGCCCCCGGAACCTGGTTTAAGCAACAACACCTTAAGACAGGTACTGCGGGTTTCAATTGGAGGAGATGAGTTGAGGGTGAAATTCTCAAATGAATTCAGCGATAGTCCTGTCACCCTTAAAGCAGTTCAGATCGCTGTATCATCCGGAGCAGGATCTATAGTCGAATCAAGCATTAAGGAATTACGATTCAGTGGTAATGCCGGAGTAACTTTGGAACCGGGAACTGCAATAAGTTCCGATCCCGTTTCCTTTAAGCTGGAGCCACGCATGGACATTGCCATCAGCATTTTCTTTGGAGAAACACCACAGAACCTTACAGGTCATCCAGGGTCCAGAACAACTTCCTACCTCATGAACGGCAATGTAATTTCTGAATCGGCTCTTCCGGAGGCAGTTCAAACAGAACACTGGTATATCATCAGCGGAATGGATGTGAAAGCGCCGGGATCTGCTGCTGCAGTTGCTATTCTTGGAAATTCAATTACCGATGGACGAGGTTCAGGAACCAATAAACAGAACAGGTGGCCTGATATTTTATCCGAGCGACTTATCGAAAATCCATCAACGCAAAAAATTGCAGTTCTGAATCTTGGTATAGGGGGGAACTGTGTAACCAGGGATTGCCTGGGACCTTCAGCCCTGGATCGCTTTCAACGTGACATTCTTAAACAGTCAGGTGTCCGCTGGCTGATTATCCTGGAGGGCGTTAATGATCTTGGACAAACTCAAGACAGCACCATGGCTGCAAATGTTGCCGGGGACCTGATCCTTGCTTACGGCAAAATGATCGATGAGGCCCACGCTGCAGGTATCCGGGTGTATGGAGCTACCATATTGCCCTTTAATAAGTCCTTCTATTATGCAGGTTTTCGTGAAACTGCCCGCAACACTGTCAATGACTGGATACGCAGCAGCGGCTGCTTTGATGCAGTAATCGATTTTGACAAGGTACTGCGTGATCCGGCGGATCCTTCTACCCTTTTGCCTGATTCACATACCGGCGATTTCCTGCACCCGAATGAATACGGCTACAGAATGATGGGCGATGCCATTGACCTGAAAATGTTCGAAAATATAGCTGTTGCTGAAGAATTAGAAATACTAAGGAAGAGAGGAGAATAAAGAATCTGGACCATTTATAAAACCAGTATCAGGTAAAGCAAATATTTAGTTACAAAAAAACCTCCTCAAGTACATTCTTATTGCTCTTTTGTATTATTAGCAGCCATATTAACAGGTCTCCCCTACTCCATAACAAGCACCTCAAACGGTGAAAAAAGTCCGTAATCCAAAAGATCATAATTGGTTCCCGAGGGCTGAACTTCGGGTGCGTATTTAAAACTCCATGGAGTGACTATACCCTTGCTTTTAACATTATGATGCGGACCCAACAAATTTTTCAATGAACCATACACTGTCACAGTTACCGAATTGGCACCCGCTTTAACAAAATCATCTAATCTTAACTCATCCGGGGCTTTATAAATTATCCCGGCCTTTGTACCGTTTACAGTAACCGACGCAAGAGTACCTTGCCAGTCCGGCAACGAAATTTTTACAGGCTTTGGTTCATCAAGTTCAAATTCAGAGGAATAGCTTACACTTCCACTATAGAATGGTAACCCCATTCGCTTCCAGCATCCCAGGGGTTTTTCAGAAGAAGTAGCCAGCAACCACCCATTATCAAGGGCAAGAACGTCAAAATCACCAACAAGATAAACAGGCTCAAGTTCACAATGAACCGACATCTTCTCTGCTTTTATTGCTACATAATTGTTTCCGGGAAGAAGTTCACCGCTGATCCTGAATACTCCGAAGGATTTATCAAGCCACCAAACATCCTTCATGGGTTCGAGGATCTGCCCATTCATGCTGACCTCATACAAATAGGGTCTCTCCACGACCAACCTTAAATCCCCTGATTCAAACCTGGAGTCTGTAAAGAACGGAAACTCAACAACGAACCCTGAGCAGGCCCCAAAAGTATCCCGTTCGATGATCTCTTTTTTAAACTGGGATGAAGACACCCACGGATTTTTATCAAATCCCCGTTTTTTAAATATGGCTGTTTGATTATTGTAAAAATATGACAGTCCAATAGTGTCTCCATCCATAATTAATCGGCAATAATCAAGTGTCAGGGCATTATCGTCTAAAAGTTTAACCGAAATTTCGTTCAGAGGCAATGGAACTGAATTTCCGGTCCACTTTTTCCTCCGCTGCATCTTATGTTTGATCTCGTGCTCCCCGATAAACAACAGCATGCTTCCGGATGGCTCGAGCTCTGCATCATAACTTAACAAATCATCGGTAAGCAGGCATGGATAATTTTCTATCCTTCCGGTAAAAGGATCCATGCTTACCATATCTTTCCCCTGGCTTATCATCCTGACTTTGCATGATTCTGTCTTGCTACCGTTTACGAGAAACAATATTTGGCCATCGTCAAGCTGACGCCTCATATGAAATAGTTCTCCTCCCTCCTTTTCAACAATTGTGAAGTCCTCACTGCTAAGTGAAATTATCAGCCTGGGATCGTTGCAACCTTCCATAGAAATCCACTGGTCAGGATACATCACCGACCAATCCTTGCATCGCTCTGAAGAAGCACCATCGATGAAAGCCGGGGGCTGACAAAGTGCAATAACATTGCCCCCGCTTTTAAGATATAATTCAAGTAATTCAGCCGTTTCACTATTAAGATTGGTCATGTACTTGGGAATGACAACTGAATTATATTCACGATTTCCAATTTGTAATATCCCATCATAAACTGTTCCATGATCCCTTATCACATTTTCTGATCCGAGGTCATATTCCACCTGCTCACTTTCAAGCAGGTTCAGTAGCCTGGTAAATTCATCGTCAATTGCCTTAATATCATTGTTCTCTTCTTTTACAGAATATTTCATCCATGCAGAGGTTGTCGGCTCCAGAACAAGTGTTTTATTGATCTGTTCACCACAACTAAGAACAAATGAAAGCCGACCAAAATATTCGTTTAAAACGGGATACTCTTCCCAATAAGGTGCGTGATAGGAGAATGACTGCGGGAAGTCATGCTTCCTGTCACCCATCAGGGTCTGGTATGAAAGATGTTGATTCATCAGGTTAACACCCAGGACATATTCCCAGTCCCCGTTTCTTTTCATATCCTCAAAATTGAGTTCCCAGCCGGAAGCTCCGTAAGTTTCACTCAGGCGACGAACCATACCTAGCTGGTTGGCCACACTGTTCATTTCCCTTACTGCCCTCACATTGCCAAACTGATCCTTCCTTGCATCGCTGTTATTGAAAAGCATATCTATACCGGGAACCTGGTGCCATGCATACATGGCCATATTGTCGGGGCCGTGATGAGGACTTGGCCAACCATGTTCCCAGTAATGGCCAGTCCACGCCAGGTGATGTGCCTCTGTGTATTCATACCAGGGTTTTGCCCAGCGCTCAATAAAAAGTTCAAGCAAAAGCTGATAATAGTTATGGCGCACCAGATTCGAATTATCCTTATTCTCGATAAGCGAAACAAGATTCGGCTCTAGCCTGTATGCCCATCTTTCATAAAATTTCTCAAAAAGGTCTGGTGTCCAACGAATCAATTCATCGCCTCC
>CAYSAH010000394.1:0-4089 GCA_964428945.1 uncultured Bacteroidaceae bacterium
CCGGGCATCAATGTTAAGGGCAGGAACACAGCCAGTACCACCAATGTAGTAACGATAACCGCGAGCCAAACCTCGTTGGTAGCATATATAGCTGCATCACGGGGCCTTCCTCCCTTTTCGACATGCTTCGTAATATTTTCCAATACCACAATGGCATCATCCACCACCATACCAATGGCAATGGAGAGCGAGGACAGCGAAATAATATTGATGGAATTATCTGTAATAAACAGGTAAATGAATGCTACAATCAGTGCAATTGGTATCGTTAAAATAATGATGAAGGTCGCACGCCAGCGTCCAAGAAAAAACAGTACAACCAGAACTACGAATATGGCTGCAAACATTAAGGAGCGGGTAAGGTTATTGATAGATCCTTTTATAAATTCAGAAGAATCAAAAAACATTGTAACTTCCACATCCGGAGGCAGTGTTTCAATTAGTTTAGGCATCATTTTTTTGATGTCCTCATTTACTTTTACTGTATTTGCTCCTGACTGCTTTTGCACCATGATCCTTACACCGGTTTTCCCATTTATATTTTCCTCGAAGGTCATGTCCCGAAGGGTGTCCGTTACTGTAGCAATGTCTCTCAGATAAACAGATTGCCCATTAAAATTTGTCAGGACAATATTTTTGATCTCATCGCTGGTTGAAAATTCTCCCTGGACACGAATCGGGTAATCCATCATGCCCATTTTAATATTCCCTGCGGGCAGATTCATGTTTTCCGCATTCAGGATGCCCGCAACCATTTCAACGCTTAAATTGTATCCTTCCATTTTTTGCGGATCAATATCAATCTGGATCTCACGCCCGGGGGCCCCGATAATTCCGACAGATCCAATACCGTCAATCCTGTTAAGCGGATTAATGATTCTTTCATCCAGCAAATTTTCCAATGCAGGGTAGCTTTCGTCAGCTGTTACTGCATAGAACAGAATGGGCATCATGGAGGAATTGAATTTAAGGATCATCGGATTATCAACATCATCAGGAAGATAGGGGGTAATTAGATTTAATGCATCCCGGATTTCATTTGTTGCTTCGTCGAGGTTGGTTCCAAATTCAAACTCCAGAACAACAATTGACATACCGTCACTTGAGGTTGATGAAATTTCTTTCAGGTCACTTATGGCATTAAGATTGTTTTCCATCCTGTCAGTTACATTGGTCTCGACATCTGAAGCGCTTGCACCACTGTAAAGGGTCATAACAGATATGGCAGGAAATTCCAGTTCAGGATAAAAGTCAACAGAAAGCTGTTTTAAGGAGTAAAATCCAATAACAACAACCGCAACGAACAACATGATCGTTGTTATAGGTCTTTTTACTGCACTTCCATATATACTCATGATCGTCTTTTTTTTTCAGTTACTAATCTTCTACCAATTGAATCCTGTCTCCATCCATGAGGTTGGTATGACCAGCATAGATCAATTCGGCACCTGCTCGAATTTTTTCTGAGATCACCTCAACTTCAGCATCCACACGTTCGCCAAGTGTGACCTGCACTTTCCTGGCCACGTTCCCTTCTCTCAGGAATACATAGCGATTGTTCGTGCCGGTTTGTTTGATAACTGCAAGTGAGGGTACAAGCAGGGTCTTGCGGTCTCCCAGTTCAAGAGTAAGCTTACTGTACATACCCGGCCTTAGCTTATAGGCTGAATTGTCAACCCGTAATTCAACGGTGAAGGTTCTTGTTGCAGCATTAACGGTTGGGTATATGGTATTTATCTTAGCTTTAAATACATCATTTGGATATACGTCTGATTCCAGTAAAGCTGTCTGCCCTTTTTTTACCAGTGGAAGGAAACCTTCTGAAACATTGATAAATACTTTTAGCACATCCATTTTAATGATGCTGACGATCGCGGCCTTTCCTGCCTGTGTGTTTGGAGCCCCGGAAAAAATTTCACCCTCGTTATAGTATTTCCCTGTAATTATTCCATTATAAGGGGCCTTTAATGTTGTATTTTCTTCCAGGTTGCTTAAAGCTGTTTTTGTAACATTCACCTGAGTCTTCATCTGGTCATAAGCTTGTTGTGTTACCGATCCATATTGAAGAAGGGTGTCCATGCGTGTAAGGTCCTTTTGCAGGTTAGCATATTGCAGCCTGGTTTGCCCCAATTGGCTCTCATCCATCTTTACAAGTATTTGCCCGCTTGTTACCCTGTCATTTACATCGACATTGATATTTCTTATCTTACCAGGAATAGCAGGTGCAAGGTATGTTTCTTCTTCAGCAACCAATGAGGCAGTGGTTTCTACTGTTCTTTTGATTGTTTTCAGATCGATAGCTACTGTTTTTACAGGTTGAATTTTAGCAGTTTTTAATGAATCTGTCGCCATCGTACCGTCTTTCGTGGCATTGGGATTCTCCTTACAGGAAAACATACCCAGTATAAGTCCTGCTGTTATTATTGAGCTTATAAGTTTTTTCATTTTTCTATATTTATAAGGTACTTAAATTATTCATAAGTTTTTCGAGGGAGATCTGTGCGTTCATAACTTCAAACATAGCGTTTAGGTATGAGCCCTGAGCTTCAAGATAGTTGCTGTTTGATTGGGTAACATCCAGGCTTGAAGCCATTCCCTGCTTGTATTTCACCTGGTAACTATCCAGAACACGTTGGGCAACTTCAACATTTTCCTTTTGTACATAATAATTATCCAGGCTGCTTTGTAAATTATACTTTAGTTGCCTTTCCTGGAGATCAAGCTGGTCTCCCAGTATTTCCGCGTTGCGTTCTGCTATCTCATAATCGATACGTGCCTGTGCAGTTTTTGCAGCCCTCATTCCGCTTGAAAAAATTGGAACATTTACAGAAAAACCCGCAAGGTGATTTGGAGTCATATCAAACCCGGTGGTTTTGAGTTTTATATTATAATTATAGAAACCAGCCAGGGTGGGTCCGTAATTCCATTTTTCAAGGCCCCACAACTTTTCACTAATATCAGCCTGGCTGTTCAGGATCTGGTAGGTTATATTGGATTCCTTATTAAAATCCTGCATCAGGAGGTCCGCAGCTTCCATTTCACCAAAGAGAGCACCAATATCATCGGTAAGTGTAATCTTTGTTTCAGCCCTTGTACCAAGTGTGAATCGAAGCATATTGTAAGTCATCTCCAGGTTTCGTTCCATGGATCGTTTTGTATTTTCCAACTGGTTTACTGTTACCTGGAATTGATCCACATCCAATTGCTCAGCCATCCCTGTTTCATATAACTTCCTGGTCTGATCCTTGATGCGTTTAAGATTCTGCAGGTTTTTATCAACCATATCCAGTGAGGAATGAGATATAAGCACAAGGTAATATGCATTGATCACTGCTTCTTTTGTATCTATCTCGGAGTTATCCAGGGACTGCCTTGAAATTATCTTAGCCAGTTTGGCGGTTTGGATACCAACTATATACTGGCCACTGAATATCAACTGTGAAAGCTGCAGTTTAGCAGTCATCTGGACAGACATAAGAATGGTCGATGCCGGCATCATGCTTTGCAGCTGTGCGTCGTAAAAATTGCCGGCACTGTGCACATATAGATCCTGTTGCGTTATTCCGGGAAAATTTGCAATGGTTTGAGTTGCGGCATCTGCGAGCATTTCTGGGGTAAACTCAAAATCAGAGCTTCCGCCAAAAGAAAACGCCAACTCATAGTCGAAATAGGTCATATAATCCAGGTTGCCATCCACCTGGGGCAGTCCCCGGCTGATCGCCTCCCATACACTTTTGTCAGATTTGATAAGCTCCTGGCGGGCATTCATTAGGTTTTTATTGTTGTTTAAAGCGTAGTCGATCGCTTCCTTCAGGTTCAATGTCAGCGTTTCTTCGCCTTCCTGGGCCCAGATTTTATTGCCGATCATGAGCGCCATCACGAGTATTAAAAAATGTTTATTCATATAACTGTATTGTTATGTATTAATAATTAAACGGTCCCTGATTTTCGATCAGCTTTCGACCATATTCTGTTGAAATTCCCAATAAGTACGGGATGATAATATTGTTAAACAAGTCTCCCCTGTGATATCCCGAACTCGTCATGTTATTCTCCGGGCTGAAAAGATTAAACAATTCATGAATTGTC
>CAYSAH010000395.1:0-4081 GCA_964428945.1 uncultured Bacteroidaceae bacterium
AGACCTGCTGCTCATACATTACTTAGCAAATCCTGAGGATCCCTGTTTTTCAAATTGCAGCATCAATTCCAGTGAATACTGCGGAAGCCCGTCACCTTCCTTTAATTCCTGAAGTTTCCTGCTGTCAGGAAGCCCGCGGGGATCCCTCAATATCTTATAATACCCCTTTGAATGAAGGAACAGGGACCTGCTTTCATCGGTCATTTCAGGAACCGGGAACCTGATATCAGCTGCATTGCCTTTTTCAGCCTGTATATAATATTGATTATCATCTGAATTCAATAGCAATGAAACATCCTTACCTGTTTCATCGGTTGCTGAAAATACGGGGATCTCACCGATCGTCATTTCGGGATTCTCTGAAAAATCAATTGCAGCATAGTCCAATTCCCAGAAATAGGAGCCATACTCCAACTTAACTTTCACCGGGCCTGCAGGAAGATCAGAAACATCCAGGGAAAGGACATCATCCTTAAAAGCCATCGGTCCCACCATGTTGAAATAGTCACTGAATATCCACTTCCCATCTTTTTCAATGTATACACTTATCGGAAGTTGCTGATCGAGCATTTTTTGTATCATTTCCTCCTTCGATAGTTCACTGTTTTTCCTTGTGTAATCCTGGTATTTTGTACCGAGTAACTCATGGAAATTCTTATAAACATATTCAAGCCAGAATGAATTCCTTGCAGAGATAACAATTTTCATCTCACCGGCTTCCGCAGGCTTATTTGATTCAATTATTATACCATCCACAATGTCCGGATCCGAATCAAGGTCTGCCCCATAATACAATATATTGTCTTTTTTAAGCAGCTCATTTTTTATATCCAATCCATCCAGGTTGCTAATTGAAGAAGCTTCGGCTGAATTATTAATGCTTTGTAATTTTCCGTACTTATCAAACAGCAATTTCATTCCTGCCTGGTGATCCACGTAGAGAAGTTCAGCCAGGTTTGTATTTTGAATCTCGGGAAGCTCATTTGCCATTAGTAACTGGTATTGATCCTCAACAGGGATGAGTGAAGGCAGGGGAAGATAATCGTGGCGTTCAAGGCCAGGGAAGATTGCACCACCATAGATCTCGCCGTTGAAAGCATATTGGGTTCCATCGAAGGTATATACAAATGGACAGGAGGTAAGCAGGACAATAACAAGGGCTAAAGCATATAAAGATGCTGTTCCGATAATACCACCTCCCACACTCCATGTGAGGGTTGTTGCTCCAATAGCAGGATTATAGAGGACAACATTTACGATCTTATCGAGTGGAATCGAAATCCTCTGATCATCAAGGATCGTGTAATCATCTACGTAAAGATGCACCTCATTCAGCACCTCAGACTCGTCGATACTTGTATTCATCCTGTAGCGGTTTACTGTATACCTTTTAGTATCTTTGTAATATTCATGACCAACAGGTTCTACCAAGCTACAGGTGACCTTATCCCTTTCAAATTCAATATTCCGCATCACTTTATCTTCATCTTTACAATGGAGCATGATATAACTTCCATCCAATTCTGATTGAAGGGTTTGCACAGGAGGTTCAGCAGGGATTACTGCACGGTAGTAATAGCAGCCGTTGAACTGAAGCATCAGGCAGATAATTAAAAGAAAGGAAATACTCTTTTTAAAAGGGCTTTCCCTGTAATCAAACACCAATGAACTTTTCATAGGAAAGGGATTTAGTTGGGTAAGAAATATTAAATGATTTAACTTTTTCAGGACCTTTGGATACACCTATCTATTATACCGAAAAACCTATTACTTATTTAAATTCGACAACCCCTTTAAACTCATTGAAATCCGGACACCCTAACCAAATGTACAATAAAATATGCAATCCATCTTTATAGTCTTGAAGGATTTATCCTCATTATTGGTCGGGTTACTGGTCTCCCATACCTGATAAGTTAAAATTGACTGAATTTATAATGCTAAATTTTATCAATACTCTTCACTTTTCTTATGCTTTTGTTTCAATGATCAATATAATGTTGAAAAATATGCATTTAAAAAGCAAGGGAAGACACTCAATTTTTAACTATTTCATATATATTTAACTTTTTATGTTATTCCAATAACAACAAACTAAACCTATGAATGAACCTGAAAACGGCTATCACATTAGCCTTTTTAAACCTACGACGGAACGCGCCCGCTTCAACAGGAACCTTGTTATATGGCTGGCCTCAATCTGGTTTGTCGCGATCTTTGGTTTCCAGATCGCGTTAAGAATCCTCCAAAAACCTACCCCGGAAGCTTCGTATATTGCCTTTGAGAATGTGTGGCCCGATGTCCGGAATGGCACTGCAAGTGAAGTTCAGTTGCAGGAATTCGGATTTTCGGTGCTCTCGGTACTCGGAAAAGTTGCAATTGATGCTGATGAACGTGCAATACTTGATAATGCGATCAGCTGGACAGTGTACGAAGTCTGTCCGGATTCAATGAGGCAAAGGTATGTATATTATATATCTGAATTCGAAGCCTTAAGAAACCAGATAAGCAATATAAGTGAGCCTAATTATGTTGCTGCAAAAAAGATGCTTTCCGGTAAAATAAGTCCAATGCTTGGTCTGGCCGGATCAGATCCCCGGACCATCATTCTTCCACTTGAACTGACTGCCAATAACATCACCGCACTCACTGATGAGACTGTAAATAAGCTGCCCCCCACAATGGAAAAATACCTTATACACAACCAGTCGGTACTTACTGACAAAAGGTTCCTGGGGTTTCCCTTCCATTATTTTTATACGGCAGTATTCCTTCTGATCCTATTTGTTGGACTGTGCCTGGTGTACTGCTTGCGAAGTGACCGCAGGAATGCAATTCTGGGAATAGAAGATTGAGTTATTTACATTCAAAATCAATGAAAATGAAAAAAATATTGCTACCCCTGATACTACTGTGCATCCCCGAAATTTCGAAGGCTGCAACTGCTGCAACGCAACTGGAGGGGAGTTTCAAGGTCGGGCCGGCCATAATCCTGATCGCCATGCTCGTACTTTTTGTTATGGTAGGAATCGTATTTCGTGCAAAAGATACCAATGACTATTACGCTGCCGGAAGAGGTATCTCAAAAGTTGGCTCAGGAATGGCTATAGCCTCCAACTGGATGAGTGCTGCTTCCTTCCTTGGAATGGCAGCACTGATGTATGGTTCAGGATACAACGGTCTGGCCTATGTGGTTGGATGGACAGGGGGTTATGTACTGCTGCTGATCCTTATGGCCGGGCAAATCCGGAAATATGGGAAGTACACTGCTGCAGATTTTATTGGCGACCGTTACTATTCGCAATCACTCAGGGCTGTTGGAGCCATCATAGCCATTCTGATTTCCATTGCCTATTGTGTTGGTCAGTTTGGAGGAATCGGACTGATGTTTAAGTGGATATTAGGTATAGATTATGCCCTGGCTGTTATTATTGGAGGTACAGTAGTACTGGCTTACACGCTGATATCCGGTATGCTGGGTGTTACTAAAAATATGCAGATCCAATACGTTATCATTATCATATCCTTCCTGCTACCGCTTTTTATTTTGAATTTCAAATTTGATTATTTCTGGCTATTACCTCAAATCGGCTACGGATCAGTTGTATCGGATGCTGTGAGTGGCATTCCCCTTTCTGAAACAAATCAGTTGTTCAATGCACTCGGACATGAATTTGCCACCGTACCGGTGCCGGAACTGGCAATGCCATGGGATCCTTCAAGCGGAAAGACATTTTTCCAGTGGATCGCCATTGCATTTTCACTTATGATCGGAACTGCAGGCCTTCCCCATGTTATCCAAAGGTTCTATGTAGTGCCAAAATCAAGCGATGCACGGTGGTCGGTTGTCTGGGGACTTTTCTTCATCTGCATCCTTTACTGGAGTGCACCTGCTTATGCAGCATTTGGAAAGATTCTTTCAGCAAACCCGGAGGTTGGTAAGCTTGAAGCAGATGCGATTGTGGTTTATACTGCACAGTTAGGAAACATCCATCCCCTTATTGTCGGATTATTGGCAGCCGGGGGTGTTTCAGCAGCCTTCTCAACAGTTTCAGGATTGCTTGTTGCGGGTTCTTCTGCA
>CAYSAH010000396.1:0-4075 GCA_964428945.1 uncultured Bacteroidaceae bacterium
ACATTAATTGGTGGTACAAAGAGAGAACATCATAGCGCAATAACAGTAGATGAACAAGGATTTATCTATGTAGCAGGTGGAACAGAATCATCAGATTTTCCGGTGACTGAAGGAGTGTTTGATACCAGTTTCAATGGTGAAGGAGAATGGGCAGGTGATGTTTTCGTCACTAAATTGAACCCAACTGGAACTGAAATTGTATTTTCTACTTTTATTGGCGGTGAAGTTGAGGAAACAGTAAGCGGAGAAGGTATTAAGCTTGATTCAAAAGGGAATATTATTATTGTTGGAATTACCAAGTCTAATGACTTTCCTCTGACAAAAGGCAGCATTGACAAAAAGGATAATATGCATGGGTTCCTTTCTAAATTGAGTCCTGAAGGGAAAACGCTTTTATTATCTACTTTCTTTGGAAGCAGCCCTAGAGAACTGATTTCCGGGCTTACTATTGATGACAAAGATAATATTTACATCGTAGGTGCTTCTCAAACAGATGGCTTACCCGTAACTAATAATGCTTTTCGAAAAGAGATAATGATACCCTCATCCGGAAGTTTAATGGATCATTTTATAGCCAAAATTAACGGAACAGATCACGAAATTTCGTATTTAAGCTATTTCGCAACCGATGCATATATGAGATCATCTATACAGTGGATAAAACCAAATAGATTGATGGTTTGTGGCAGCACTGCGGCAGAATGTTTCCCTGTAAGTGATAATGCTCTGAATAGAGATGGTAAGGGTATGGAGGATTGCTTTATATCGGTGTTTAATGCTGAAACTATGAACCTGGAATATGCTACGCTATTGGGAGGAAGTGAAAATGATCGAATATTGTCAGCACATTTTCTTAATAACGAGACGGTTGTTTTTGGGGGATTAACCAGTTCGGCTGATTTTCCGCTTACCGAAAATGCCTTATATTCAGAATATCCAGTTTGTGAGAGTAGCTTTAATTCATCATTTCTTGGACGCAAAAAATCTTTTGTTTCTGTAATCGATATTAAAAATAGTAAACTTCTTTACTCAAGCTACTTTGGTGCAAGTCATATATTTATATTTTATCCAGACAAAAATGGTAATCTTGGTTTTGTTGCGGAAGCAGGTCAGAAATCAGAAGCAGGGATAACAGGTTTTCCGGTAACTAAAAATGCCATTGAACCTCCCTCGTATACGATGGTTGGGCGATTGTTCTTAAATGCTAAACCTGAACCAACAAAGGAGGAATTATATAAAGATGTGACTGTTGAAGAGTCCATCCTGGAAACTTATGTAGGTAAATATCAATTGTCTGCGGGCTTTGCTCTCACTATCATTAAGCCTGATGAACAATTGAAATTACAAGTACCTGAACAAGGTGAAGTTTTCATATTTCCAAAATCCTCAAAAGATTTTTTTATACATAGATCGGAGGTTGAATTGACATTTAATATAAATGAAGCCGGAGAAGTTATAAGTATGACTGTTCATCCGGATGGTGGAGACGACATTATTTGCAAGAAAATAGTCGAATAAATATGCAAACGATTAAGATTGTTTAAGATGGAATTGAATATGACTAGTGAATAAGCAAATAAATAATTATTAAACAGATACTTATGAAAAATTACATTTCCTTTCCAATCATTCTCTTCATTTTCCTGATGGGTTGTGCTCATAATGGTAACAGATCTTTAATAATACTTGAAACAACGGGTTTCCCGGATAGTACAAAAATCTATTTGACTGACCTGGATAAAGCAACATCTGATTCAGGGTTTATTGTCAACAATCAGCTTATTTTTAATGTCGAAGTGGTGGAACCCACTCAGTTTATGATTAGGCCGGTTTTTAATACGAGAGCGGATATAGATAC
The DNA here is from genome assembly GCA_964428945.1 of uncultured Bacteroidaceae bacterium. Taxonomy (GTDB): domain Bacteria; phylum Bacteroidota; class Bacteroidia; order Bacteroidales; genus M55B112. Next base: position 1,859 of record CAYSAH010000396.1, read on the forward strand.
CAGGACTTTCTGGAAAGAGGACTGGCAACTGACTATCAGGGCAGAAAAAGGAAACCTGAAAAATGCAGTAATTGAAGGTTCTAAAATACAGGTAGATGCAGATTTTGTAAAGTCCCGCCAGGAGGGCTTAAACCAGGTTAATGATAGTCTTTTGAGTCTATACAGGTCGCTTGAAGACAAGGCGTCAGAAGAAGCATTGGCTTTGCGTGCAAAGGTAAAGGAGGTAACACAGGAAATTAAAGATGTCGAGATCAATTTTGTAAAAAACAATCCGGATAAACTTTTTAGTGTTATTACTCTAAGGCAGTTAATGAGCTATAGAATACCAAAAGAAACAACAGAAGCACTTTATGAAAATTTAAGTGCTGAAATGAAATCAACCAGGTACGGTTTAGCAGTTAAAAAGTACCTGGAGCTAAGCCAGGATCTGGAGATTGGAGATAAAGCGCTTGATTTCCAATTACCTGACCTTGATGGTAATTTAGTTGGGTTAAACAATTTCCCTGGCAAGTATATACTACTTGATTTTTGGGGTTCAAGATGTGGCCCCTGTCGAATGGAGAATCCCAACCTGCTGAGAAACTATAAAGCTTATCGGGATAAGGGCTTTGAGATAATAAGTATATCCTTTGATAAGAATAGAGCAGACTGGGAAAATGCCGTCAAAAAGGACAGTATGATCTGGACAACTGTATGCGATCTGCAGGGTAGTGATGGTGATGTAATTATGACCTACAAAGTTTACTTCATGCCAACCTATTATTTGATTGATCCAAGCGGTGTTATAATCGGTAAGTTTCTGGGAACCGGACAATTAGACGGGAAATTACATGAAATATTTCCAAATTACCAAGCACAGCTTAATTAAGAATTGATGAAAAGGAATAATTTTTTGATAGTTATTATTATCAGCTGCTGCACTATATTTAATAGTACTATCGGAATGGCTGCAGTGACTAACCCGACTACTGCCATATTATTCCAGGGAGATGATATTCGTGAAAATGAGCGAAGCATTACCTATGTTGGCAATGCAGGATTCTTAATCAGTATCGGAGATAAGAAAATCCTTATCGACGCATTGTTCAAAGGCTTTGAGGGAAGTTACAAATTGCCGCAGGAAGTTCAGGATAAACTTACACTCGCTCAGGCACCTTTTGATGATGTGGATTTAATACTGGTTACTCATGCTCATGGCGATCATATCGATCCGGTTATGGTGCGACAACATATGCAAAATAATCCTGATGCCATTTTTGCTTCAACGAAACAACTGGTAGATGCTCTAAATGCAGTTGATACACTTGATATTTTTAAAGAGCGCAGTATCGCCTTCGACCCAATAAAAGGAGAATCAGAGGTAAAGGATATCAAGGGTATAAGTATAGAAACTTTCTATCTCCCTCATGGGACAGATGCAGGAATAATCAATATTGGTTTTCTCATATCTGTAAATGGAATTACCCTTTTTCAAACAGGAGATGCTGATTTTGATCAGTTTACCTTTGAGGAATTCAGATCACTTGAGTTGCCCGAAAGAGAGATCGACCTTGCTTTTATTCAGCACTATTACCTTTCAGGCGATTCATTGAGAACCAGGTTTATCCGGGAAGCCATCAGTGCCAGCTACATCATCCCGATCCATTATCACTTTACAACACCACCCTTTGATTCTGCAATTGTAAGGGAAAATTACGCAGATGCCATCATATTTAAAGAAGAGCTGGAAACCTGGATTATGCCTGATAAGGAGAATGAATTTCCTGTGTTAAAAGGAGATTATCTCGGTCAGCCTTTGCCAGGAAAAACTCCCGTGGTCTTTGCCCCTGGAATTATCTCGGTTGATAGTACCGTTGAGCATGGTGCACCAACCTTTTCGCCAGATGGCAATACCGTTTTCTGGCAGTCGAACCTGCGCCACATTGAAAAAGAGACGGAAATTTTCCTTAAGATGATGTGTCGTATTGGAGGTAAATGGGGGGCACCTGAGATCTCTCCATTTGGAGGTATGCCCGCATTTTCCCCGGATGGGAAACAGCTATTTTTTCTTCCATTTGATACTGAGAATGAAAAAGGCCTATACTTTGTTGAAAAAGAAGGAGAAAGCTGGAGTGAACCAGAAAGTCTGAATCTTCTCGCTCGATACCCTGAATTGAAGTATCTATATGGTCCCTCGGTTACCAACAATGGCACACTCTATTTCTTTGCTCATGCTGA
>CAYSAH010000397.1:0-3202 GCA_964428945.1 uncultured Bacteroidaceae bacterium
GCTGAACTCACTGTCACTGCGGGCCTGCTTCTTGCAGGGATATTGATCTTTATTATTTTCTTTGTGAGAAGAAGGAAAAATAAAGACGATGATGAATAAGCATGGCTGTATAACAATTCCATAGATATAAACGATATATTCCCAATTCATGAACATTTGGTGTTTCTGAATGTGCGGAACATATTGGTAATATGAAGTTTATTAACAATTCGGCTAATATAAAACGCTGGGTTTTTTACTTTGTACTTCTAATTAAATTCTTAAATTTGTATTAATCATACACTAAACCGCCCAGTAATGAAAAGAGTATTTTCAGTGTTTTCGTTTCTGCTGATTGTGGTATTCCTGAATGGACAGTACGATCCTAAAGAGAATTTCTACGATGCTGAATTCTTCTTCGCGGAAGAAGACTATTCAGAAGCATTATATGCATTTAATCAGGTATATAACGACGGTTTCCAGGATAACGCAAATATAAATTACAGGATTGGTATCTGTATGCTGCAGATCGATGGGAAGAAAAAAGAATCTATTCCCTACCTTGAAAAAGCCGTACAAAAAATAACGGAAAAATACAAAGAAGGATCATTCAAGGAGGTTAGTGCTCCGCCTGATGCATATCTCTACCTTGGTAATGCGTACAGAATCAATATGCAGTTTGATGAAGCAGTGAACAGTTACAATAAATTTCTCGAATTTACTGACGACAACAGTGCCCAGGCATTTTATACCAAACTACAAATCGAATCCTGCTCAATTGCAAATACTGCAGTTGAAAGCCAGGTATGCTATGAGTACGGTGACTTGGGTCAGATCAATGAAATAAGGGCTCCTGTTTACAATCCAGCTATTTCAGGTGATCTTAAAACTTTTGCATTCATGGGCCGGCAAAAATTTTATAATGGTGTATATGTATCTAAAAATATCGATGGAAAATGGTTAAAACCCTATAACATTACTCCTTCGATACAATCAGACGGAAATCAACATGTTCTGGCCTTGTCCAATGATGGCACAAAAATATTACTTGCCTGGGATGACCAGTTTGAAAGTGATATATGGATGTCTGAATATAAAAACGACCGCTGGTATAAATCCGAACCTCTGAGCAAACCAGTAAATTCAAAATACTATGAGTCCCATGCCTGTTTTACTCCGGACGGGAATGGTATCTACTTCACAAGTAACAGAATAGAGTCACTGGGTGAAATGGATATTTTCTATTGCAGTAAGAAGGATGATGGTAGCTGGGGAGACCTTGTATTGCTCGGTGAAAACGTTAATACATCATTAAACGAAGACAATCCATATGTAAGTCCGGATGGTAAAAGGCTTTACTTTAGTTCCCAGGGGCACAGCGGTTTAGGCGGCTTCGATATATATTATTGTGATATCCTGAATGATGGTACCCCGGGAAAACCTGTCAACATGGGATATCCTTTGAATACAAGTGATGATGATTTTGCCTTTATGCCACGTCAGATTAACTTTGATGGATATATTTCTTTTTTCGCAAAAGGAGACCAGGACCAGGTGGATATCTTTAGGTTTGAATTGATACCGGAATTTTCGCAACCCTTGTCCATCGGTCCGGAAATTCCGGCGAATATTAATGAAAACTGTATAAATCCTGTTCAGGAGGAAGTATTAGCGTCAGTTACGGAAGAGGCTATTGAAGAAGTGGCTATAGAAGAACCCACTGAAGATGTGGTAGAGGATGTTACTGAAGCGATGGTTGAAGAAGTAACGGAAGAAATAGTCGAAGAGGTAGCGGAAGAAACTCCAGAGGAAGTCACGGAGGTAGTTACAGAAGTAGTTTCTGAATCTTATAAGCTAAAGCCTGTATTCTTTGAATTCGATAGTTATAATCTCTCTGAAACAGCAAAGGATAAATTGAACGGACTTGTAACTGTTATGAACAATTACCCGGGAATGCAACTTGAGATTGTTGGACATACCGACGGAGTTGGAGCTGATTCATATAATATAATCCTTGCGAAAAACAGGGCTGGCTCAGTAGCTAATTACCTTAAATCCAAAGGAATTTCAGGGGAAAGGCTTACAGTTTCCAGCAAAGGGGAATCAAGTCCGGTGGCCATGAACCGCACCCTCGATAACAAGGATAATCCCAAAGGAAGAGAGCTGAATCGAAGGGTTCAATTCAATGTCACCATTCCGGGCGGCATTTTAATTGAAGTTGAAAAAATAGAAGTCCCGGATGAATTAAAGATCAGATAGAAATAAAAAGAAGCCGGTTTATCCGGCTTTTTTTTACATGATCAATTTGCCAAAATGCCCTTCCTTTTATATTTGGAGGCATATTAAATTATTTGTTAAAACTTACAGAAAAACCTTATATTTTTTTTTCATATCTTTATTTAGCCATCAATTATAAGTGAATAGATGAATTTTCGACCGTATATATTGATTTTGCTGATACTTTGCTCCATGAATATCTTTTCTCAGGATGAAAGTGCAGAAGAACTGTTTGAAGATGCTGACTATTTCTATGCAAGGGAAGATTATTCTGAAGCAGCATATCTTTATGGTCAGGTCTTAAGGCTCGAACCCGAAAACCACAATGTTCACTTTAAACTGGGGATGGCGTATTTGAATATCGAGGGGCAGGAATACAAAGCAATTGAACATTTTCTGAAAGCAACTGAAAACATAACCTTTAAATACAGGAAAAATTATTACCATGAGCAACAGGCCCCTCATCATACCTGGTTTTTCCTGGGAAATACCTATCGCATAAATAATCAGCTTGAAGAGGCCCTTGATGCTTACAAAACTTTCAAATCACCACAAAACTTCGATAAGAAATACAACGTAGGGGTTATTGAGGAAGAGCTAAAGGCTGTTGGTCGTGCAAAGATCATACAGGATGCCCCACTTGATCTGTTCAAATTCTGCTTTAAGGAACCTATCAATACTACAGGTACAGAATATAATGCCATAAGTTCAGCCGATGAAAAGGTGCTGGTTTGGATGAATAGCCAGAAGTTTTATGAAGCAATCCTGATGAGCATTAAGCACGATGGCAAATGGTCAGATCCAATAAATATTACACCGCAGATAGGTTCAGATGGCGAGATGATCCCAACCGGATTGTCGGCAGACGGCTCTGAAATGCTACTGGTAAAACAATCTGAATTTGACAGTGATATCTATTTCAGTCATTTTGATGGGACCTTATGGT
>CAYSAH010000397.1:3212-4073 GCA_964428945.1 uncultured Bacteroidaceae bacterium
TAAAGGCGAAATAAATTCAAACTTCACTGAAGATCATGCATCCTTTTATCCCGACGGTCAAAAAATAATTTTTTCCAGTGACAGAAGGGGAACAATTGGGGGACTGGATATCTGGATAAGCAATAAACTTGCCGACGGAACCTGGGCAGAACCTGTCAACGCAGGTCCCGCAATAAATACTGAATTTGATGAGACATCAGCATATATTAGTCAGGATCATAAAAGATTTATCTTCAGTTCAAAAGGGCATTTCAATATGGGGGCATACGATATTTTTCAATCAGAGATATCAGATGAAGGAAACTTCGGATCTGTTTTTAATATTGGATACCCGATAAATACTACCAACAATAATACTTTTTTTGTTCCATTAAAAGATGGGAATACAGGGATCTATTCCATGAGGGATGAAGAAGGCATCGGAGATAAGGATACCTGGTTTATCGAGATAGTTCCTTATGAGCAGATCATTGCAAAATCACTTACCAGGCTTAGTGAGGAGAATTTTACAATCACCGTCTCGGATAAGGAATCGGGAGAAAAGATATTCCTGGAATACGACTCTGTAAACGATAAGATAAGTGTACACTCTAAATCCGGGAAAGAATACAGTGTGGACTCGAACCTGAAGATCTTGCTCTCCTGTTTCTCTGGGAAAATGATACTGAGATCTGGGATGTATCTGAAACCCTCTCTCCTATTTCACGTTTCATTCTTAAACGTTACCTGGAAAATTCCCACAAGGATATATACGAAACAAAGCAACTCAGGCTTATAATTCAGCTCAGGGAATCAAAAACTCCGGTAGGGACTATTGATTTGTTCAACTTTGATCCCTTTCATAAAAGAGCAGCTGTGGGT
>CAYSAH010000398.1:0-4064 GCA_964428945.1 uncultured Bacteroidaceae bacterium
ATGAATATTGTAACTGCTCCGATAATTATAACAACCAGGAGCCAGCTTATTCTCTTAATCAATCTCTTTTTCATTTTGGGCAATTGGATTTATTACGAAACCATAAATGTATATAAAGAGAAAATAAGACACAATGGCAAGCAGAAATTAGTTTGGCTCAATTACGTTCATCCCGGATCTATACTGATTAAGGGCAATCCTATTCCGGGTTAAATATTATGAAAATAAATTGCACCTGTTCCCATTCAAATCATTTTTAGGAATATTGATGGAGTTTATGGGAAGGCAACAAGGATAATAACTGGAACAGGACTGTGAGCGCCTTTTATTCTAATGTCATAAGAAGCTTTGGAATGAAGAATTATGGTTATTCAATAAGATGTATTAAGGATTAGTATTCCTTCAAAATTCCAGCATTTAAATATACTTATACGTCTTCTCCTCTTCATTGTATTCGATGGTGAAATAGTAGATTCCAAATATCCGAAATTTGGAAATTTAGGGTTCCTGAATATAAAATACATGAGAATTAAGCAATCGTCTGGCTGTAATCGAGTATAAAATTTCCTGAATTTTTTGCAAGCTTAACCAGAAAATTGCTTGTCAGGCATTTAATGGAAAGACCCTTTTTTAATTCACTTCCCTTGAATTTCCAGCCAATTTTTTACTACCTTGGACCGAAGTTCCTGCATATATTTATTTCCTTAACCTTCAATGACCTGACAATGAAAAGATACCTGGGAATTGATATAGGTTCAACAACCTCCTCAGTTGTCGTGCTGGATGAAAACAGCAGTATCATATATAGCAGTTACCTTTTTCATACCGGTCAGATAATTGAAACCCTTGGCGGGCAGCTGAGGGAGGTTGACTTCGAAAGTATAGAAAAAACTGGTTATACTTCTTCCTGTCCGTCTATTTTTAAATCTGGACAAATGTCCGACAGCAGGGTCTCATTTATCACCGCTGCCAGGCATTTCTATGATAAGCCGGGAGCACTGCTTATAATCGGAGGGGAAAAGTTCGGCTTGGTGCGTTTCGGGAAAGATGGTGAATATCAGAATTTCAGGTCGAATACTTCATGTGCTGCAGGAACAGGAAGTTTCCTGGACCAGCAATTAAGCAGGCTGAATCTCGAAAGTATCTCACAACTCGGCGAGTTTGCATCATCTAACTCCGGTATTTACCCAAAGATTGCATCGCGATGTTCTGTCTTTGCAAAAACTGACCTGATCCATGCCCAGCAGGAAGGATACAGTTTGCAGGAGATTTGCGACGGACTGTGTTATGGCCTTGCAAAGAATGTGATTGATGCTGTATTCGATGAATCTGAACTCAAAAAACTTATCGTCGCAGGTGGGGTTTCTCTGAATGCAGGAGTTATGAAACACCTTCAACAGATTACGGGCGCCGAACTTATCATCGATAAATATTCGCATTTATATGGTGCCATTGGTGCTGCATTACTTCTGAAAGAGGATTCTATCCAGCCGGCTGGTAAACTAAAAAGCATGGATGACCTTGTCGCCTCAGGTCAAACAGAAAAGACCTATTTTAACCCACCCCTGGAACTAAAATTATCTGACTACCCCGATTTCTCCTCCCTCGAAGAATATAGATTCTCTTCCCCGCTTCACAGTGAGATGGGCGCAGTGGAGGTCTCTGTTTATGAAAAAATCGCAGCCGTTTCATCCACGGAAGCTTATCTTGGAATAGATATTGGCTCGACCAGCACCAAAGCCGTTCTCCTTGACTTGAATAAACGTGTGATCGCAGGATTTTATACCAGGACAGCAGGAAGACCTGTGGTTGCAGTTCAAATGCTTTTTGAATGCATCGATCATTTGCAAGCGACCCATCAGCATGTTTTTAAAATCAAAGCGGCCGGAACAACAGGTTCGGGACGGAAATTGATAGGCAGGATTATCAATGCTGATGCAATACCCGACGAGATCACAGCCCATGCTCGTGCTGCTGTGGAACTGGATCCTGAAACTGATACAATCATCGAGATCGGTGGCCAGGATTCAAAATTTACCCTGATGAGAAACGGGATCGTTACCCTTTCAGTAATGAATAATGTATGTGCAGCCGGCACCGGGAGTTTTATCGAGGAACAGGCAAATAAACTGAATTGTCCTTTGTCTGAATATGCCGAAAGGGCTGCAAGGACCTCATCCCCAATGACCAGTAACCGCTGTACAGTATTCATGGAACGTGACCTGAATGAATACCTGCATGAAGGCTATGAAAAAGACGAACTACTTGCTTCCGTGCTGCATTCCATTAGGGACAACTACCTCAACAAAGTAACCGGCAAAGCAAGGATAGGAAACAAGATCTTTTTCCAGGGTGCAACTGCCAAGAACAAAGCCCTTGTGGCAGCCTTTGAACAGAAATTAGGAAAGCCGATTATGGTCTCGAAATTCTGCCATCTCACAGGGGCTCTTGGGGTGGCACTGGAATTGCATGATACAAATCCCATGTCAACTGCCTTCCGTGGCATTGAGATATGGAAACAGAACATTCCTGTTCGATCAGAAGTTTGCGAACTGTGCACCAACCACTGTAAATTGAGAATTGCCCAGATGGGAAACGAGACCGTTGCATATGGATTCTTATGTGGCAGGGATTACAAAACAGAAAAATTTGTTAAGAATAAAGGGGAAACTTTTGACCTTCTTCGCTTGCATAAGAAGGTATTTAGTTTTTCAGCTAAAACTGCTCATTCGGATATAACAATTGGACTTCCATTTACCCTGCATGTTGCAGAGGAAATGTCCTTATGGAGGAAATTTTTCGACCTTGCAGGAATAAAGACCATTAGCAGTGAGAATTATATGAATGCTGTAAGGGACGGGAAAAAACTGGCAGATGCCGAATTCTGCGCCCCTGTTTCTGCAGCCTATGGGCATGTTCATTATCTACTTGACAAAGCAGATTATATTTTCCTTCCTGTATATCTTGAGACCGGTCAAAATCCCAAGTCAAGTAAACTTTATTGCTATTATACGCAGTATGTCTCCTCTATAATCAGCTCGACGAAGGAATTCAGGGAAAATTCGAAACTGTTGATGCCCCTTATACGCAGTCTGAAACCAGAGAGCCACCAGTTAACGGAATTGACAGAAATGCTGCACAGGATCGGTTATAACAAGATCACAAAAAAAGAGGTTAAAGCAGCTTTTGAGGAGGCAACATCCCTTTTCATGTCGCAAAAGAAACAATGGAAAAAACTTTATATCAATGAACTTGACAAAGATAATCTGAACGTTGTTCTTCTCGGCAGGCCATATACTGTTCTGTCAAAATCGATGAACAATAACATCCCGGAGATAATTGCAAGCAACGGTTATAACGCTTTCTTCATGAATATGCTGCCTGAGAATAAGTTTTCAGAAAACGGCTATTCAGATTTGTTCAAAACTATTACATGGAATTATGCAACTGAAATATTAAAAAGTACTGAGCAGGTTGCAATTTCAAATAATCTCTACCCCATCCTGATCACTTCATTCAAGTGCACACCCGATTCGTTTGTAATTGAATATTTCAGGGAGATCATGGATTCCTATAGAAAACCCTACCTTATCCTGCAACTTGATGAACATGATTCAGCAGTGGGTTATGAGACAAGAATAGAAGCGTCCATCCGCTCGTTTAAAAACCATTATAAAACTGCGATCCCCTGCAGGGAGAAGAAACATACCACTGAAAAGGCTATCAGCAAACCATTCAATGAAAGCTCAGAGGATCCAATGGAAGACATTGGAGATTTATTGCAGGAACATGATATAAACCCGGAGGTATTCCGAAAAGAATATTCCAGAGATGGTGAAGAGTTTGATCTTTCCTTTATGAAGGCCGGAGATACTGGAAAACTTGCGGGAAAAACCATTCTCATCCCTGACTGGGACCATTACACCGGTAAACTTCTTGAAGCGATGCTGAAAGCTGATGGCAGGGAAGTCGCACTACTGTCAGACACATCCGGATCGATTCAACGAAGTTTGAACCTGAACACCGGACAATGTCTTCCGCTAAATGTGATTGCCCAGAATGCC
>CAYSAH010000399.1:0-4053 GCA_964428945.1 uncultured Bacteroidaceae bacterium
CCTGGCCCGTTTGGACTCGTTTAAATCGTTCTTGAATTTTTTTGGTTACTTTTTTGTGTCAAGACAAAAAAGTGACTGGGGTTTGGGGTGAAACCCCAAGTTAATCCTAAACTGGGGTTTACCTACGGTGAGCTTGCCCTACGGGCTGCGGTTGGGGCAACGCCCCAGTATGACTTACAATCTGTAAGCTGTCTCAAAGTCAATTTAACTTTTGAGACAGCCTCAAGTCAGGTATCAGGTCTGACCGTGCTGAGATGAATCAGGCTCACTATAATTTTCAGTATTTGTGTCCATCTGTGGACAATAACAACCGACAGCTTGCTGTCCCTCTGCTTTCCTCTGCGCACTCTGCGGTTAAAAAAAGCAGATTGCTGCTCCTCTGTGTTTCTCCGTGCTTCTTTGTGCCTCTCTGTGTAACAGCTGTTACGCAAAGGAAGGCAAAGAAGCACAAAGGACCACAAAGCACAGACCACAGAGCTTGGAGCATGGAGCACCGGGCAGACCGGGATGCAAACTTACAGCGTAAAGCCTACAGCCTACAGCCTTCCTAACACAGAGCACCGGGCAACAGAGCGGAGTCGGGGGCAGGCACTCCTAAGTACTCCTAAGTACTCCTAAGTACTCTTAACTCATTCTGCCGACACCTTCATTCACCGATACATTTCCGGGAGATCCTCCAGGAACCATGTAAAGGGATCCTTTTCGAATTTTTTGAAGTCATCGGCAGAGACCTGTCCGGGGTAAGGTGCATAATAATGATCGGGCCTTCCGTTTCTCCATACCAGCATATAGGAACATTTCCTTGCCATGCTGTCGGACGCTATACCCCTGAGCACATTTTCTGTCCACCAATCCGGGACAGGGATCATTTCAAGTCCTGTTTCAGTAAGGGCAAAGGGTTTGTTCTTCTCCCCGCCCAGCTTTGCCAGTATCCGCAGGGAATTAAGTCCCTTTTCAACTTCCGGAAGGCTTGTAAAGGAATGGTAATCATCGTATCCCAGGAGGTCAATATATTGGTCCCCGGGATAGCGTTCCAGGTATTCTTCCTCCGTCGAAAAGCGATCTGTTGAAAAACAATACAGAAGGTTATGCAATCCCTTCACATCGCGAAGGTATTCGACGGTAAATTTATAGAGCAAGAGAAATTCATCCACTGCGCAATTGTTTCTTCCCCACCAGAACCAGCTTCCGTTGAGCTCGTGCCAGGGCCGGAAAATGACAGGAACGACTGTCCCTTCCCTGGTTTTCAATCCTTCGAGGAAAGAGGCAAGAACATCCAGGGTTCTCTTGAATTCCTCGTGAAGTTCACCCCCCGGGATAATTGCATATACCGCGGGTGTCACATCCCAGGCATCGCCTCCTGTAACAGGATTATCAAGGTGCCAGCTAAGGGTGTTGATCCCCCCTTTTTCGAATACACTGATCATCCAGCGCTGCATGTCCTCAAAAAGAACACTGTCGATATTCCGCTCCTGTCCGATTTCCCCCGCATCCCAACCGAAAACTGCAGGGAACTTGCCGGATACGAGATGCACATCCGATTCAAATTCCCCGGCCCACCATCCAATTCCATAGGCAAGATCGTCCTGGTGCCCGAACATAATGGCCGTATCCTGGTATTCCAGGAGATTGGACAAAAGGGCTTTGGTTTCAAAGCTTGCACCGGGATCAACCGGTTTCAGTTCAGCCGTGACCGAAGGTGTGCTTTTTTGATTGGTGCAGGAAAATAAAAGGATGACGATGATCAGCAGTGGGAATAAGGTTCTAATTTTTAAGAAATGGTACGGGATTGAGTCAGCATTGGAGTTTTTCATGTTGAATGAGTAAATTTTTATGTACACTATAAAAATAGCATTATTTCTTTTAATACCTTATAAGTAATTCAAAGACAGGATTGAAAAAAGAAATCGAGGGGCTTTGCAATCAGTAGCTTACGGAGAAGTTGAAAGCTTCCCTTCCTTATCAACATCCAAATTTACATTCCCATTTTGTACCCTTACATTCTCAATGAGTACCCTTACATTCTCATTTTGTACCCTTACATTCTCAATGAGTACCCTTACATTCTCATTTTGTACCGTTACATTTTCATTTTGTACCCTTACATTTTCATTTTGTACCCTTACATTCTCATTTTGTACCCTTACATTTTCATTTTGTACCCTTACATTTCCATTTTGTACCGTTGCATTCTCATTTTGTACCCTTACATTTTCATTTTGTCCCGCGTCATTGCTGACTTTCACCGTTTCATTACTGACTTGCACCGTTTCATAGCTGACTTGCAGTCCTGCTTTGCTGACCTGCGGCGTTTCAAAGCTGACTTGAATCCTTGCCCTGCTGTCCTGTAGTCCTGCTTTCATTTTTCTGTTTTTAAGCGGGTTAGTTTTTCTCCCCTTTTATATATTAATTCCCATAGGGGTGAAAATTGGACACATTTTTTAGCACTTTTTTTAAATTATTTTTTCGGGCTGCCCGGGAAATGGAACTGTCATGCTCATTAACAGCAGGTAGGAATATGCAATCTGTTTACCATCATCTGGTCATTTCTTTACGAAACACATCCTGCAAATCCCCCAATCCGCTTAATCCGGGTTCAGACTTTGTGTGTATTGATTTTCAGAATTCTTTTTTCCAATTGAATATTTTTTTTATTAGCAGTTAATTCTGTACCTTTTAACTCCTAAATGCAATACAATGAAAACTTTAAGTAGATTACTCCGGTATGCTTTGAGCATTCTTTTCATTTCCCTGTTCGCCCTCTCCTCTCTTTATGCCCAGCCGCAGCAGGGTTTCTCCTACCAGGCAGTGGCAAGGGACGTGAACGGTTCTCCCCTGTCAGACCAAAGATTAATGATCAGGATCGTACTCCGTGCCGGGAACCCAGAGGGCGTAATCACCTGGAAGGAAGACCATGATGTGATGAGCAATGAATACGGTCTGTTTTCACTGGTGGTCGGAGGTCCGGAAGGATTTTCACATGGCGGTACTGTTGCAAACTTTGATGATATTGACTGGAATGCAGAACAATTTTACCTTAATATTATGGTAAAAACAGACGGGGAATTCATTGATATGGGCAGTTCTCCGGTTCAGATGGTGCCGGTAGCCCGCTATGCAAATTCAGCAAAGAATGCTGCAGGGAATTTTTCTGTTATTGCTAATAAGGTCGGTGGCGAAGGCGAGGCACTTTTTGAGGTGAAAAGATCGGACGGTTCAGTTGCTTTTGCCGTATATGAGGACATGGTATGGGTGTTTGTGGATACTTCTGAAACGAAGGGTGTGAAAGGAGGATTCGCCGTAGGCGGTTACAACAGCAACAAAGGTCCTTCGAATGAATTTCTCAGGGTAACTCCGGACAGTATAAGAATGTATATCCAAACCGACCCCTCGAAAGGGATTAAGGGAGGCTTTGCAGTAGGTGGTTACAATTCATCGAAAACCGAACCCTATAATTTCATGACCCTGACCCAGGACAATTACTTTATCGGCCAGAATGCCGGTCAGAATATTACCACCGGGAAGTACAATTCAGTTGTGGGTTATGAGGCCGCAAGAAATATTACGGAAGGCAGCGATAATGTTTTCATCGGTTACCAGAGCGGCTATAACAATACCCTGGGCCTTCAAAATGTGTTTATCGGTAAGAATGCGGGATACAATAACAAGGGAGCAATTCAGTATGTCCCCTACTATCTCAGCTATGGTTCCCTGAATGTTTTCATTGGCAATAATGCAGGATTCAGCAATGACTCCGGATGGACAAATCTCTTTGTGGGGAACTCGGCCGGATACAGCAACACGATCGGATCCGATAACACCTTTATTGGTAACCTGGCCGGCCAGTATAATGAGGACGGGTGGGAAAACACTTCCATCGGAACTTTTTCAGGTCGTGCAAATATCCATGGTGTATTGAATACCAATGTTGGATTTTATGCAGGGAACAAGAGCGAGGCCAATGAAAACACTTATGTCGGGGCCTATGCAGGGGAAAAAAATGTAAACGGACAATTAAATACCTGCATTGGTGCATATTCAGGATATAATTCC